>JBFEMR010000018.1:0-11831 GCA_041551495.1 Dehalococcoidia bacterium | reverse complement strand
TGCTTCCTTCGTTTCCAAGTATCTGAAAGCTGTGGATAGTGAAAGTGATGGATTTGTGCCTCCTTTGGCTATTACAGCCTGCGCCATAGCCGCCACAACAAAATCTGTTCCACTACCACGTGATACTACTGCTATACATGCGTCACAAGAATTAGAGTTTTTCAAAATGGTGCCAATTGGAACTACTATAGAGTGCCGCATAGGAGTATTACAGAAAATAAGTCGGGGTAAGATGAGCATGTTAATTCTAGAACTAGAGGTTTTTGACAAAGATAAGGAAAAAGTACAATCAGGGAAGGCAACTATAGCGTTGCCCACCTAGAGAAGAGATGCTGACAGAGATTCAGGAAGGTAAGGCTCTTAATCCGGTGGTAAAACATATCACCCAGGAGAAAATAAACGTTTATGCTGAGGCATCGGGTGATTTTAATCCCATTCATATAGACGAATCTTTTGCTGCTAAGACGCCCTTAGGTGGAACTATTGCTCATGGTATGCTTAGTTTGGCTTATGTGTCGGAGATGATGGCTTCGGCTTTTGGTCGAAACTGGCTGTCTGAAGGTAAGCTTCGCGCCAAGTTCAAGGAGCCGGCACGCCCTGGAGACACCCTGACTGTGGATGGCAGAGTCGATTGCATTGAAAAAAAAGATGATGTATCATACGCAAATTGCGTTTTTGAGTGTCGTAATCAAAAAGGAGAAATGATAGTTACGGGAGAGGCAATAGTAAAGTTATCAAGTGATAAGAAATAACGATATAGTTCGAAATGGCAAAGTAAGAGTGGCTGTGGATGCCATGGGTGGTGATTACGCTCCTGAGGAAATAGTCAAAGGGGCGGTCCTTGCGGCTCGAAAGGATGATGTAGAAATCTTCTTAGTGGGTAATGTAACCATTCTGGAAAAGGAATTAGCCAAGTACAAACTGAGCAACGGTTCATCCATCAACCTTGTTGAAGCCAGCGATATTATCAAGGAAAATGAATCTCCGGTTGATGTAGTCCGACGTAAGCCTAATTGTTCTGTTGCCGTAGCTGCGAAGATGGTAAAATCGGGCGAAGCAGACGCATTATTGAGTGCCGGATCTACTGCAGCAGCAGCAATAAGTGCCATTCAATTTATGGGCATGGTGGATGGAGTTTATCGTCCTGCACTTGTTGGTTCTATGGGAAGCTTTGCGCCGAATACCGTGATGGTAGACCTGGGGGCTAATGTAGATTGCAAACCACATCAGTTTCTAGCTTTTGCTATCGCTGGCTCGGTCTATGCCAAGAAGTTTCTCAACATCAGTGATCCGAAAATAGCTTTGCTAAGTACGGGGAGTGAAGAAAGCAAAGGTAATGATGCGGTGCGTGAAGCTTATTCACTTCTCAAAAACAGTGGGTTGAACTTCATTGGCAATATAGAAGGCAGTGACATTTTGAGCGGTAAGGCTAATGTAATTGTCTGTGATGGCTTTGTAGGCAATGTTCTTTTAAAATTTTATGAAAGCATTGGAGGTTACGCACAGGTTTGGACAGAGCAAAAACTAAAAAAATATCCACCCCTGCGTGCTTTAGCAAGATTATTATTTAAGTCATTGTTCCCGGCAACCAAAATATCCAGGGAAACAGAGAAGCAAGGTGGCGGTATTTTGTGGGGTGTTGATGGCGTTGTAAAGATAGCTCATGGAGCTAGCCGGGCTCCCAATATAGCTAATGCTATAGAAAGTGCCAAAGAAGCTGTTAAAGCCGGGGTTGTTGAAAGTTTGAAGTCGGAATTAGCAAAATTTAACCAAGGAGGTAAATTATGACCGTCGAAGACCAGGTAAGGGACATCGTAGCCAAGATTACTCGTGTTGATAAGAGCATTATTACGCGACAAAGCACATTTAAAGAAATTAAGGCGGATTCCCTGGATGTAGTGCAGGCATTGGTGGCAGTGGAAGAGACATTTGGGATTGAAATCCCTGATGAGGAAGCCCAGAAGTTTCAGAACTTCGGTGACTTTGTCTCTTATGTAGAGAGTAAGGTAGCGCAAGAGGAGAAGGTTTAGCATGTCCCTTCAAGGGAAGCTGGCTTTAGTTACGGGCAGTGGACGAGGAATTGGGAAGGCGATTGCTCTAAAACTCGCTTCCCAGGGCATAAATATTATTGTCAATTATTTTCGTCACCGCGAAAGCGCTGAACAAACAGCTAAAGATATTGAGTCTCTGGGAGTAAAAGCTGAGGTGATCAGAGCTAATGTGGGAGATCCGGAAAAGATAGATGAAATGTTTGATATGATTGGCAACAAATTTGGTTGCCTGGATATCTTGATTAATAATGCTGCTTCAGGGGTAGGCCGTCCTATAGCAGATATAGATGTCAAAGCTTGGGAATGGACTATGAACATCAATGCCAGGGCTCTGTTACTTTGTGCCCAGAGGGCAGCCAAACTAATGGAGGGCAGGGGTGGTAAGATAGTCAGCATCTCTAGCCTGGGTTCGCGATTTGTCTTACCCAATTATACTATCGTTGGAGTCTCTAAAGCCGCCTTGGAAGCTTTAACTCGTTACTTGGCGATAGAGCTGGCACCTCAAAACATTTGCGTCAATACTGTAGCTGCTTCTGCTGTTGAGACAGAGGCTTTGAAATTCTATTTCAAGGAGGGGCTAGCAAAAGATAGCAGTCAACTAACACCAGCAGGTAGAATGGTGGTCCCCGAAGATGTCGCAAATATAGTGGCTTTTTTATGCAGTGAAGAAGCTTTTATGATACGAGGGCAAACTATCATTGTTGATGGGGGCACTTCCGTAGGATTATTTGCCCTCGCAGGAAAGTGAGAATAATGAGTACGAGCGAACTCTCTAAAAATACGAGGAAAATACCGAAGGTCGTGGTTACCGGTTTGGGTACTATTAATCCTTTGGCATTAAATACAAAGGATTTTTGGGAGGGATTGGTTGCGGGAAAATCGGGCATCGGTCCTATTACCCATTTTGATGCCAGTAAGTTTCGAGTGAAGGTAGACGCTGAGGTACATGGCTTTGATGCTACCAAATATATGGACTTGAAGGTAGTTGACCGGACTTCGAGGACGATTCAGTTTGCTATTGCTGCTGCTAAGGAAGCAATACAGTCGGCTGGCTTGGACATGACTCAGGAAGATATAAACAGGGTAGGTGTCACCATTTCTACTATGACAGAACAGGGTTATGTTATAAGGGGATGGGAGCTGTACCAAAGAGTGGGTCCTAGGCGGGCTGATCCATTATTCATTACCAAGTCAACTGCTAGCGCAGCATCCATGCAGGTCGGAATGATGCTGGGAGCGAGGGGGCCTAATAGCAGTGTAAATAGCCTTTGTGCTAGTGGCGCTGATGCTATAGGTACAGCGACTAATTTCATCCGCTTGGGATATGCCGATGTAATGATAGCCGGGGGGTCAGACGCTAGCCTGGAACCGGTCGGTATGGCCGGGATTGACCAATTGGGGGCCCTTACCCATGAACCTGACCCGTCCAAGGCTTGTCGCCCATTCGATCTCAACCGCAATGGTTTCGTCTATGCCGAGGGCGCGGGATTAGTTGTTTTGGAAAGCTATGAACATGCTAAGAAGCGAGGCGCTCCTATCTTGGTAGAAGTTGCCGGTGCAGGCTGGTCCTTTGATGCGCATGATGCAACCGCTCCTGCCCCCGAGGCTGAGGCTTACGCTATGCGTACCGCATTGGAAAATGCCGGTGTAAAGATTGAGGAAGTTGATTATATTAATGCCCACGGTACGAGCACCAAACTGAATGATGCATGTGAAACCAAGGCTATTAAGCTGGTGTTTGGAAAGCAAGCTTATAAAATCCCAATAAGCACTACTAAGTCTATGATTGGCCATGGTATTACCGCTGCCGGTGCTATGGAAGCCGTCGCTGCCATCTTGGTCATGAATAAAGGGATTATCCATCCAACCATAAATTATGAGACTCCTGATCCGGCCTGTGATCTGGATTATGTCCCCAATGTAGCCCGCCCGGCTCAGGTGAATGTATGTATGAAGAATAGTTTTGGTTTGGGTGGAGAGAATTGCTGTCTGGTATTTAAACGCATTGATGGATAGAGACCAGTAATGGAATTGGAAGGAAAGATTTCTCTAGTTACCGGTGCTTCTCGTGGCATAGGTAAAGCTATTGCCTTAAAGCTTGCCAGCCTTGGTTCCAAGGTGGCAGTCAATTATGTGGCAATTGAAGATAGCAATAAGATTGATGCCGATAATTTAGTAGGGAGTATAACGCATCGTGGTGGGGAAGCCATAGCGATTGAGGCAGATATTCGGGATAGCGAAGCAGTGAGAGCCATGGTAGAGCAGGTGATTGATAAATGGAGCAAAGTTGATATCCTGGTGAACAATGCCGGGATAAATAGAGATACCCTTTTGTTGAGGATGTCTGATGATGCTTGGGATGATGTAATCAACACTAATTTAAGGGGGGCTTATCTGTGCACAAAGTTTGCCCTGAAGTATATGATGAGGCAGGAATGGGGGCGTATAATTAGCATATCTTCGATTACTGGAATAGTAGGGAATATAGGACAAAGCAACTATGCTGCGTCTAAAGGGGGAATTATTGCTTTTACAAAAAGCATCGCCCGAGAGGCAGGTTCTCGTAATATTACTGTAAACGCCGTGGCTCCAGGTTTCATAGTTACGGGAATGACGGATAAGTTACCTTCGGAAAGAAAAGAGGCTATACTGGCAATGGTTCCTTTGAAACGCTTTGGTCAACCTGAGGATGTAGCTGAATTAGTAGCTTTTCTAGCCAGTGAGCGAGCTGGCTATATCACCGGACAGGTCGTCACTGTAGATGGTGGAGCATTTCCTTAAGTATGTTGTAATTGCAATGTGATAATAATTATGCTGCTACGGTTTTACCAGCTAACTAGCTACACTGTAATAGAGAAGGGGTATTGACAAAAAATTTCTTTATGTTCATAATGCTGCGGATTGTAATAGAGAGCTATATAAAATGTAACCTGAATTTTGTCCCTTTCTATCCAGTATCAACGTCTTTATTGAAGGGATCGCAGTTTAGTTCCATGATGGCAAAACGTGAAGCAGTAACCTATTAATTTGGGGGTATTGACAAAAAATCTGTTTGAATTCATAATACATCGTATCACGATATAGCATATGGTTTCACCAAACACAAAAGAATGTCTAAATGTAGGTACATATATGTTGCGTTGTTTCATTGTTATGTGCCGTAGCGAGGTGTCATGAAGTTACTAGTACCAACTAATTGGAGCCCAGACTTGATATTGCCCTTAAGCAGACTGGAAGCCGAGGTGCAGATATATGGGGTATTACCCACTTCAATGATAGGCAGTGGAGGGAGAGGTGCTGATAATATCCACATAATGGAAAATCAAGCAGAGGAATACATCGAACGTGCTCATTCCGCAGGTCTGAAGTTTGACTATATCTTAAATGCTCCCAGTATGGGTAATATGGAATGGAATGAGAATACCCATCGAGAATTGCTGGAGCAAATTAAATGGATAAGTAGTATTGGAGTGGATAGCGTTACAGTAAGCATTCCTTATCTGATAGAACTTATAAAAAGTCAATTTCCGCAGCTTGAGATAAGGGTGTCAACCATTGCTCATGTAGGCAGCGTTGCCAGAGCTAAATTATTTGAATCTTTGGGCGCCGATTCTATTACTCTGGACATTAACGTAAACCGGGATTTCGCTGTGCTCAAGGCGATCAGGAGTGCAGTAAATTGCGAACTTACTGTGCTGTGTAATAATCTCTGTCTATATCAATGCCCCTATGAATATTACCACCATGATACTCTGGGGCATGCCAGTCAAAGTTATAATCCGCTTAATGGTTATTATGAAGACTACTGCGTACTACGCTGTACTCTAGACAGGCTATGGGATATATCCCAGGCCATTAAATGCCGCTGGGTGAGACCCGAGGATATTCATGTCTATGAAGATATTGGTATCGATATGTTTAAAACCAGTGGCAGGTCAATGCCCACCGAGCGAATTTTAAATACTGCCAAAGCATATTCATCACGTCGCTATCAGGGGAACCTGTATGATATTTTGAATGTCATTACTCCTAAAGTTGGATTTGGACATCCTGAGTTACCGGGTGTGCAAAACGACGTTATTGAATCACCTCCCGGATTATATATAGATAACCAAGCGCTAGCAGGTTTTATAGATTTCTTCAAGAAGCAAAATTGTCTGTCGGGATGTAGCCATTGTAGTTATTGTGAACGAATAGCCAATGAAGTCATACAATTTGATCGTGAAGAAGTAAATGAATACGTAGGTATGCTCAATACGTATTTAGGTAACCTCGCCAGTAGCGCAATGTTAAAAGTAAAAGCAGGGGTAAGGGGACACCTGCCCTAGTGAGTAAAGCGTTCCAAATATCCTTAATTAGGTAATCTTGTTCTAGAAAAATCCTCTCCTTTCAGTTTCTGAATTGTGATTTGGCGTTGATTGACTGTTATCCAGCCGTATCAATGAACTGTAATATTTAAGAAGCGACTAACCACCATCTTATTTAAGGGCTTTGTATCAATTTCAATCCAGATGTTGGTATGTACTGCATCGCTAGTTGACACGATAATTACCTTGTGTTAAATTAATAAGTTGGCGTCTACTAGAAGGTAAAAGCGTAGAGAGTATACAAGCCGGCTGGCTGAAGCCGAGCAAATTTTCCTGGAGTAGACCGGCATATGACCAGACGGCTTTTTGATTGCCTAAAATAGAGGAGTATAGTAATGCCTACAGTTAATCAACTTGCTCGTAAAGGGCGGCAAAGGACGGGAAAGAAAAGCGATGTCCCGGCACTGCATTACACCCGAAATACAATGAAAGGGGAAATCAAATGGATTGAGGGAGCACCTCAAAGAAGGGGTGTATGCGTGCAGGTTAAAACCGTTACACCTAAGAAGCCAAACTCCGCACTGCGTAAAGTTGCTAGGGTTAGGCTAACAAACGGCATGGAGGTAACCGCCTATATTCCTGGAGAAGGACATAATTTGCAGGAACACTCGGTGGTTTTAATTCGTGGTGGTCGTGTTAAGGATGTTCCTGGAATTCGCTACCATATTATCCGTGGTACCTTGGACACTGAGGGAGTAACTGATCGTAAACGAGGTCGCAGCAGGTATGGGACTAAGGCACAAAAATAGCGAGGATATAGAATGCCAAGAGGAGCTAGAAAAGTAGTAAAGAGAGTACCGCCACCCGATGCGAAATATGACAGCACTACGGTAGCTAAATTTATTAATAGGATTATGATACGAGGGCAAAAGTCAACCGCCGAGCGAATTGTCTATAATGCGTTACAACTCACGGCTCAGCAAGTGAATAGCAGTCCCGAAGAAGCCTTAGAGCGAGCGATTAGAAATGCTACGCCGCTGCTCATGGTTAAATCACGCCGTGTTGGTGGGGCTACTTACCAAGTCCCAACGGAAGTAAGGGAAGATCGAGGGCGTGCCCTTGCTATGAGATGGCTCATTGCTTCGGCACGAGCTCGTCGTGGCAAATCTATGGAAGAAAGGCTGGCAAGTGAGCTGGTTGATGCTGTCAATGGTCGGGGGACAGCAATTAAGAAACGTGATGACCTTCACAAGATGGCAGAGGCTAACAAAGCCTTTGCCCACTATCGCTGGTAATAAGTCGTGTTAAAAGCAGTAATTGAGGCAAAGGATAAACTTATGTCACGGGCTTTCCCTTTGGAAAAGATACGGAATATAGGGATCATTGCCCATATAGATGCTGGCAAGACCACAGCCACGGAGATGATATTACATCACACAAGGCGAACTTACAAGGTCGGGAGTGTAGATGAAGGGACTGCGGTAATGGATTGGATGGAGCAAGAAAGAGAACGAGGAATTACCATTACTTCAGCGGCTACGACATGTCATTGGCGCGAACATTGTATAAACATCATAGACACCCCTGGACATGTAGATTTTACTGCTGAGGTGGAGCGTAGCCTCCGGGTGTTAGATGGTGGCGTGGTGATTTTCGATGGCGTAGCCGGAGTAGAGGCTCAATCGGAGGCTGTGTGGCGCCAGGCAGATAGATATGGCGTGGCCAGGATTTGCTTTATTAATAAGATGGACAGGATTGGCGCCGATTTTTATCACACGGTGGCAATGATTAATGAAAGGTTGCGAATCAAAGCATTACCCATACAGCTCCCCATAGGAAGTGAAAAACTCTTTCGGGGTATTATTGACCTCGTGGAAAACAAAGTCGTTTCTTTCCCTGTTGATTCTAATTCAACTCCAATTGAAGAAGATATCGAAGGTTTGCTCGCCAAGCATCGCCAAATATTAATTGAGACCTTAGCCGAGCTCGATGAGGATATTATGATGATGTACATTGATGGACAAGACGTGTCCGCATCTCAAATTAAGGCGGCTATAAGAAGGCTAACGCTTGCTAACTGCGTTGTCCCTGTCCTCTGTGGCAGTGCTTTAAGGGACAGAGGCATCCAGTTATTGCTTGATGCTATTGTGGATTACCTTCCTTCGCCGCTGGATATTCCACCGATCTCGGCCATAGATCCTAGAAGCGGAAAAGAAGTCCTTCGTCCGGCGGGCGATGATGAACCTTTTTCTGCATTGGCATTTAAAACGGTTTTTGATCCGTTTATGGGCAGACTAGTTTACTTGCGTGTATACTCGGGCAGGGTTAAAGCCGGAGCACAAATCTTGAACTCCAGCATAGACAAGAAAGAGAGATTAGGGAAACTATATGTTATGCATGCAGATCACCGTGAGGAAATAAATCATATTGAGACCGGAAGCATTGTAGCTAGCCTGGGACTTAAAATGACCTCGACAGGTGATACTATTTGCGATACAACACGACCAGTACTTCTTGAGGCTATACGATTTGTCGAACCGGTGCTTTCCATGGCTGTTGAACCGAAAAGCAAAGTCGACCAGGACAAGTTAGATGATTCTTTGGCTAAACTTACTATGGAGGACCCTACCTTCAAGGTGTACCATGACACGGAAACAGGTCAAACTTTGATTTCGGGAATGGGCGAACTTCATCTCGAAGTATTAATGGACCGTATATTTCGGGAATATGGTATAAAGGTCAATGCTGGTAAACCTCAGGTCGCTTACAAGGAAACAATCACCGTTCCGGTGGAATCTGAAGGGAGATTTATACGGCAATCCGGTGGTAAAGGGCAGTATGGACACGTTTGGCTTAGAATTGAGCCGGGTGAGCGTGGAAGCGGATTTGAGTTTAGTAACCAGATTAGAAGCGGGGCTATACCTAAGGGATTTATTCCCTCAGTAGAAGCCGGTGCCAAGTCATCTTTGCAAAGCGGCGGATTAGCTGGTTACCCTGTAATAGACGTAAAAGTGACTTTATATGATGGAAGTTTTCATGAGGTCGACTCTTCAGATGTGGCGTTCAAGATGGCAGCCTTCATGGCTATGAGAGATGGGATAGACAAAGCTAAATCGGTTATTCTAGAGCCAATTATGGAAGTAGAGATAACAACCCCCAATCAGTTCCTCGGGGACATTATTGGCGATTTAAACTCCCGCAGGGCTCACGTCGAAGGCATTGAAAATCGAGACGAGTTATCCACTATTCTTTGCCTTGTTCCTCTATCGGAAATATTCGGTTTCGCTGGAGATTTGAGGTCGCTCAGTCAAGGTAGGGCGACTCATACTATGTGCTTTCATCGCTATGAAAAATTGCCTCAGGATTTGGCTCAGCAAATTGCGGCTAAAATGGGGAGAAGCAGATGATTGACCAGAAAGTTCGCATAAAAGTTAAAAGCTTCGATCATAAATTGGCTGATCAAGCAGTAACGCAAATACTGGAAACAGTGGAACGCACCGGTGCTATAGTGGTTGGCCCGGTGCCTCTACCTACTCGTATCGAGAAATTTTGCGTTATTCGCTCCTCTAACATCGATAAAGATTCCAGGGAGCAGTTTGAAATCAGGACGCACAAGAGATTAATAGATATTTTGCAGCCGAGTTCCAAGACTATAGATGCACTGAGTCACCTTGACCTAGCATCTGGAGTGGAGATAGATATTAAATTATAGTTTAGAACCATGTTTCCAGCCATTATTGGTAGAAAAATAGGAATGACGCAACTGTTTCAGGAAAGCGGACAGGCGGTGGCGGTAACCGCTGTCCAAGCTGGACCTTCCGTCGTAACGCAGATAAAGAGCAAAGAAAGGGATGGTTACGATGCGATCCAGGTGGGCTTTATTGAGAATAAGGTGAGGCAATCTCGGCTTAGCTCTGCGGAGAATGGGCATCTTCAGGGCTTAGAGAATGTCCGATATATTCGAGAATTCAGGGCTGATGATATTAGTTCGGTCAAGAGGGGTGACAGGGTAGATGTGGGCTTTCTAAAGCAAGGTGACCTGATAAATGTAACTGGTTTTTCTAAGGGAAGGGGCTTTGCTGGCGTAGTTAAAAGATACCATTTTGCCGGTGGCCCAAAAACACATGGCCAGACTGACCGCCATCGCGCGCCTGGTTCAATTGGAGCTACCACTTTTCCCGGTCGGGTATTTAAAGGGAAACGAATGGCAGGACATATGGGAAATAGAAGAGTGAAAGCGCGTAATCTTGAAATAATTCAAGTTAACGCAGAGAATAATTTGCTTTTGGTGAAAGGTGCGGTACCTGGAGCCACTGGTGGGTTGTTAATAATTGAAAAAGTAAGGTAACAGGAAGTGCAAGTGCCAGTTTATAACCTAAACGGTGAAGTTGTTGAGCAGATAGAACTTAGCTCAGCTGTTTTTAATATTCCCTTTAATGGAGCGGTAGTTCATCAAGCGATGGTCAGCCAATTAGCCAATAAACGGCACGGTACTGTGTCTACTAAGACCAGGGGAGATGTTAAAGGGAGCACGAGAAAACTCTATCGGCAAAAGCATACCGGTAGAGCGCGAAGAGGCGATGTAAAATCACCGCTACTTAGAGGAGGCGGGATAGTTTTTGGTCCCAAACCGCGTACTTATCGCCAGTCGATGCCCCGGAAAATGAGGAAGTTAGCTTTGAAATGCCTCCTCTCCGATAAAGTTAGGGAAGGAAATATCAGATTGTTGCAGGAACTTGATTTTGAGGGACCAAAGACAAAAGCCATGATAAATGTTCTCTCTTCACTTGGCATTGATAACTCAACTTTAATTCTTACTGGTCAGTCGGCGCCAAATGTGGTTAAATCAGCGGCTAATTTACCTAAAGTTAAAGTCCTACCTTCGGACCTGGTTAACGTGTTAGATTTACTTTCTTATGAAATATTGATAGCCACTGTACCGGCAATACACAACATTGAGCAAATTTGGGGTAAATAAATTGCATCTTTACGAGGTTTTACGGCGTCCTTTAATTACTGAGAAAGCTACTTTACTTAAGGAGAGAGACAAATATGCTTTTGAGGTAGTCAATAAGGCTACAGAGTCCCAAATTAAGGAAGCAGTGGAACAAGCTTTCAAGGTAAAGGTGAACAAAGTTAACGTGATGATGGTGCCTGGCAAGACAAGAAGATTTGGCAGAAGGCAGGTGACTAGCTCGCCTTGGAAAAAGGCAATAGTTACCTTGGCACCGGGACAAAAAATTACTTTCTTTGAGGGTGTTTAATGGGTTCAGTTCTTAAGTGGAGAAAAAAGAAGATGTCTAAACACAGACATAAAAAACTTCTTAAGAAAACTCGCTGGCAAAGGACGCATAAATAAGGAGCGATTCGTGGGATTAAAGACTTATAATCCAACTTCTCCAGGCAGGAGATTCATGTCTGGTGCTACTTTTGAAGAGTTAACCAAGGTATCTCCTGAGAAATCCTTACTAGC
>JBFEMR010000017.1:0-11968 GCA_041551495.1 Dehalococcoidia bacterium | reverse complement strand
TCCTTGCCGAACTTTTATTGCTGGATAAAGCTAGAGTGATATCTTCAGGCCTGATGCAGGCATATATTTCCTTTCCCGGGGGGTGATTAGAAACTGCCTGTATGGCATTGCCACCTATATTTACCGTGGCTATACCATCATTGCTTGTGACTATTGTGCCTTCTAAAATGTTCTCCATCCCGACAAAATAAGCCACCTGTTCGTTTTGTGGTGAGTGGAATATGTCGGTGGCATTGCCTGTTTGGATAAGTTCGCCCCCGAGGAGCACCCCTATCCTGCCAGCAAGTTGCTGCCCTTGAGACATATCGTGCGTTGCCATTATCATGGTAGTGTTGCGTTGAGTAGCAATACGTTGAATAAGCTGCTCAATTTTTGTCGTGGAAACAGGGTCAAGGTTAGCTGTCGGTTCGTCTAATAACAGAACCTCCGGTTCGAGCACCATCGACCTGGCCAGAGCTACTCTCTGTGCTTCCCCACCGGAGAGTGTGCGGGCGTTCCTACTTTTATATCCTTCTAAACCAACCATTTCGAGAATATTGTCAACTTTATTAGCAATCTTGTTCTTTTCTATTCCCCTCCATCTCAGCCCGCAGGCAATGTTTTCATAAACACTCAGATTAAATATCTGGGGCTTCTGGTGTATAAATGATATCCGACGACGTATCTCCAATCTCTGTTTCCCCGATTGAGGAATACGTATGCCGTCAAAATGAATTTCCCCCGCACCGGGGATTTCCAGCAGGTCCACAATACGTAAAAGCGTTGTTTTACCCGCCCCGGTGGGACCGATTAGAACAAACACATCTCCTCTATTAACGCTGAGATTGATATTCTGCAGTACCGGTCTCCCATCATATTTGTGGGTTACTCCTGTAACTTCTATTAAGGCCATTACTTACCTCTGCTGTAACCTGTTCAACGCAATGTTGATGATAAGTGCCACGAATAAAAGAATTATGCCCAGGGCTATCGCCAACGCTATGTCGCCTTTGGATGCCTCCAGCGATATTGCTGTCGTCATGACTCTGGTAGCTCCCCTGATATTTCCACCGACCATCATAGCACACCCGACCTCAGATATAGCTCTTGCAAACCCCATGATCACAGCAGCCAGTACAGCATACCTTGCCTCTCTCAGCACAAGCCAGACAGTCTGAAAACCACTGGCACCAAGCGACGTGGCGGTATCTATAATCTCCCTGCTTACACCGCTCAACGCGGAAATGGTGAATCCAAGCAGCAGGGGACTGATTAATAATATCTGGCCTATCACCATGGCATAGGGCGTAAAAAGTATGCGAAAGAAACCCAGTGGCCCAACACGAGAAAATAGCACGAGAACAAACAAGCCGACAAGGACAGTGGGCATGGCGAACAGCGTCTGGATAGTGCTTATTAAAGCCCGCTTCCCGCGGAATTGACGGAAGTGTATTATACTAGCCAGTGGTAGGCAGATGAGAGAGGCGAGCAGGCAGGAAGTTCCTGAAATGATCAGGGATCTCCCGGCTATACGCATTACCTCGGGGTCAAGGGATACCAGGAGTTCTATAGCCTTGGTAAAGCCGTCCCATATTTCCAATTTTTACCACCTGCTTTCATCTGCTATTTCTTGCCCTGCGTTTTGTACTTGCTGATTCCAGCAATACTATCAACCGTATCGGGATGGACCCTTCAGTCTGTCCTTACTCCAGCGCCACATTTTTCACGCTTCACTATTATCACTATAAATTGCAAAGCCCACGTCCTACCAGTTAGGGTAACCCACAAATATCGGGATCCCAGGGGTAGAATAGCGATTCCCTGTATTCTGTCACGCCGAATCCGGCGATCAAGGTCTGAATTTCTCCTGTTCTGAGGAAAGTTACTAAATTTTGAGCCATCCCGGGATTAACGCCGTTCTTGCATATCATAACCGTGTAGACATTGAGCATAATGTCTCCTCTATCTACCAGCGTTACCAGGTCCAAGTCACTTTTATAAGTGAGAAAGGTTCCCTTGTCTGACAGTGTGTAAGCCAGCATCTCGTTAGCCATCTCCAATGTTGCACCCATTCCTGTTCCGGCTTCTATATACCAGCCAGCGGCCACTCCATACCCTTGAATATCCTCTGTGTAGTTATAGCCAGCTGATGCCCAGATGGCTTTCTCTTTACCGTGAGTTCCCGAACTATCCCCTCGGGAGACAAACTTAACAGTATCGGGGTCAAGGGCTCCATCTTGCTGGATTTGTTGGAAGGCTTCTTCTGGAGTCAAGTTACCTCCGCCGATACCTGCAGGGTCGGTCCCAGGACCAACGATGATGAAATAATTATAAGCCCAGGTTACTCGCTCTGTAACATTACCGTCTACTTCTGCTGCAAGAGCATAGCCTCCGTCTATAAATGCCGCCTCTTGGAGGGGGTCATGGACGGTAACCACATCCACGTCACCATTTTCGCCTAATTCCAAGGCAGCGCCCGTGCCTTTGGCTGTTATCTGCAGGTCAACATCATATCTATCTTCAAATAGGATCTCCAAATAGTCCCACAAGCCGGTGTCGTAAAGGCTAGTAGTGGTCGCCACCCTTAATACTTCTGTTTCTGGTTGTCCCTCGCAGCCGGGAACCGTTACCAGTAATGTTACAACCAAAACAATTGAAGCTATCTTTAGCAAAATTCCTTTCATTGGAATCTTCTTTTATCTCGAGAAATATCTCTGGAAGACATGGATTGCTGAAGTATTGAATGCACTCTCTGCTTGTGCTACTTTCTCAATTTAAGGGCATAGAACAACTGGTGAGGAACAACAAAGCAGAAAGTGGGAATAAAAAAGCACCGTTATTAAAACGGTGCTGTGCAGAGACCAAGCTTCATATTCCCTCCTTTCCAAGTATGGGAGGCACCAACATTTCTGTCTGTGCCTTCGAGGCTTTTCAGCCCACCGTCTGCTTGCCATGGATTCTCTTTAGGCAAGACAGCTCGGAGAGAGCTAATAAATAATCTATCTTGGATATTTTATCAGGGACTCGCTAAGCAAGCAAGTGCAGTGTATAGATAAAGATATGGAAGCGACAAACGGCCAGGTGAAAAGATTATGTCTCTTCTGTATCCTCGCCTGATGGGCCCTCTTCGGGAGCTTCACCTTCTTCAACCGCTGCTTCCTCCTCTACTTCTATTACCTCTTCTTCTATCTTTTCAATATGGCGGTAACTAATTTTCACCACCACTAAGTCTGGATCGTTGAGGATTATAATATCTTTATCTACGGTGACATCTTTAACGCGTATCGTTTGGTCTGGCTCGCTAAGTGAACTGATATCCACTTCTATGCTGGATGGGATTTTTGAGGGCAAACACTCTACATTCAAAGTCTCCAACTCATGCTCCAGCGTATGGGCTTTTGACTCCAAGGCTGGAGCCTCCCCGACCAAGGCGATAGGAACATCTACTTTTATCTTTTCTCCCATTCTGACCTGATAAAAGTCTACGTGGAGCAATTGTCCCTTCCGCCAATCCCTGTCAAACTCGCGAATCACGACACTCCTTGACTTTTTCTCATGATCTACCTTGAGGCTAACAAGCCCTGTATGCCCGGCTTGACCTAATACCCGCTCAAGTTCATCAGTTTCACATTGTAGTGCTAGGGACTTGATTCCGTGCCCGAAAAGATGCAACGGAGTAATACCCTGGCGGCGCAAATGTTTGACCTTTTTACCCAGAATCTCTCGGTTGGTTACCGTTAACTCGATCTTGTCCAATTTATTTCCCCTATCATACCAGACAAGACTTCCCTCTGCAAGCAATTGAGCTTATTCATCTGACTTAATGCTTCAACCCTGCGCTTTCGGAGATCAATTATGACCCGGACAATTTATGGAAGCCGCATTAATAAAGCTAAGACGACGACGTGATTTCCTATCATGTTTCTATCAGCCTGTTAGGCTTTTCGGGCTAGGTGCTCCAGGGTTTGCTCCAAATCTATAGGTAAGGGTGCAATAAATTCCTGGTATTGTTTAGTTGAGGGCAGGCAAAAGCCAAGTAGATAGGCATGAATAAATTGCCTGTTAAGATGAGCCGATTTTGTTCCGTAAAGAGAGTCACCGACGACCGGATAGCCGATAGCTGAAAGGTGTACTCTAATTTGATGTGTACGCCCTGTTAGGGGGGTGACTTCGACTAGAGTGTAGTCATCCAGGTATTTTCGGACTTTATACTGGGTGCTAGCCTCTTTCCCCTTTTCTACTATAGCCATTCTCTGCCTATTATGGGGGTCTCGTCCAATAGATGCTTCGATTATCCCCTGTTCTGGGTGTAGCCTACCTTTAATAAGGACAAGATATCCTTTGATTACAGTGCGGTTCTTAAACTGTGCGGACAAATACTCCCGGACAGAGTCGTTTTTAGCAATAACTATAAGGCCTGAGGTATCTTTATCTAGCCTGTGAACAATACCCGGGCGCATCGCCTCATTGCTCATAGCCAGGCTGGGGCAATGGGCTAGAAGGGCATTGACCAAAGTATGGCTGGGATGCCCCGGCGCAGGATGAACTGTCAAGCCGGCAGGTTTATCTATAACCAATATATCCTCGTCTTCATAGATTATAGTTAATGGAATTGGCTCAGCCAAAGGATGGACAGGTAACGGAGGAAGCTCAACTGTTATTTTATCGACGTTAATCAATCTCTGGTTAGCCTTTGCCCTTTGCCCGTTGACTAGAATGGAACCTTGCACAATCAATTTCTGTAGATAAGCACGCGAGAATTGCGGAAGAACCTGTGTTAAATATTTATCTAGGCGGATGTCCGAAACAGATGAGTCGAATTGCAGTGTCTTAAATCTGTGGTTTGTTGCTGCGTTCATATGCTTTTGTAAATATTCCCGACCTATAAAAGGAATAGATAAGAAGACAGACACCCACCACTATAGATGCGTCAGCGATATTGAAGGCAGGCCAGTGGAAGTTCCCCCATAAACGGAAGTGAATGAAATCAGTGACAGAACCAAAACGGAGGCGATCTATGAGATTGCCTAAAGCACCACCCATAAGCAGACCGATAGCTACTATGCTAAGGGTGGTAGCTGGGGATATATAACGCAGAAACAGCAGTATAAAAAGTAAAGCAGTTATGCTAATGACGATGATAAGAAATGTTTGATTGGCAAGTAAACCAAAGGCAGAGCCCGTATTTCTAATGTGGATCAAACTTAAGCGGCCGATTAGAGGGAGTGATTCCCAAATTGCTAGGTTAGTTCTAATCCACAGCTTACTCAGTTGATCTGAAGCGATTACTAAAGCAATAACGAGGAGACATAATGTTGCTCTCTTGATATTATCACGCAGAGACGGTTTCGAATTATCTTTATCCACAACGAAGTCGCCGATTTTGCCGAGCCACAACACAATTGAGCGCAATTTATCTTATACCTTTTGTTTCCTTTGCCTGCTTAGCTTTACAGTTCATACATAGGCTTGCTTGAGGTATGGCTTCAAGGCGACCTTCCTCTATAGGTTGCCCACATGAATCACATAAACCGTAAGTGCCGGCTTCATACTTTTCTAAGGCATGCTCAACCCAATTAAGAGATTCTCTCAACCTTTCTTCCAAAGCCAATCTTTTCTCTAACTCGGAGGCTTCATCGGCTTCCTCCTCCCTTTTCCCGAATGGACTACCTTCCTTCCTATCTGAAGATGGCTGGCCTAGAGTTCTCAATTGCTCTAATTTCTCTAGTAGCTCTGCCTTCTCCTGCTTTAACCTTTCATAAAGTTCAGCGAACTCTACCACTTTTTACCTCCGTATTATTTATTACAGCTATCTTACACTAAGATACCAATCGAAGTATGTGTGGTCTATAACTCTGCTATACCACGTTTGGATTTGCTAAAAAGTTCCCTTATGTCCGAATGTAGGGAGTTGCCCAATTCTTTCACAGATTCGTATCTAATTTTATTAAGTTCTTTCTGCTTTTCTTCAAACTCAGTTCTGGAGTAAAGTTTCTCAGGATGCAAGTAAATGTCGTCTACATATCTTATCGACCTAGGCACCTGAAAACCTGTAGGAGAATCTGTCCAATCTTCTAAACCTCCTCTCAGCAAAGAATCAATGATAGACATAGTAAACTCTAATTTAATATCTTTGTAATATTCGCCTTCCCCTATTCCTCCAGTATTTATCAAATAATAATTCAAGTGGGGAATATCTTTTATTATCTCATAAAATATATTAGCATGCTCGGCCAGATTTCCGGATATAAAGGGGTCATAGAAAAACTCGCTTCTAATTTTCCCAGCCTGCGTTGGGTCACCGGCTGAGGATTCCATTGCCTGTCCCAGCACCATCAAGGCTGCTGCTTGCTCCCGGGTTAGTATTGATATTGCCGGAATCAATGGTCCCCTGGTAATAAGAATCAGGTTGTCAATCCTATCTACATCGATATAGGAACTGGCATGCATAAAATCTCTTCGCAACACTACTGCTCTGCCATTGGATGTTCTTTCGAAATTGTAAAAGTCAAAATCTCCATCTTCGGTTACGTAAACGTTTTCGCAGACGGTATACGGTTTTAACAGTCCGTAAAATATTTCGGTTTGCTCCCCAGGATTCACTCCCTCCGTTTTTACAAATATTCCCCCGGCTTCAAATCCATGAAAAGAACCGTCAGGTGTGAGAACCCCCCCATCGTCCTGAATAAGCCAGGATTTCTCCTTACCTTTTCGAGCCAATATTCTACAGGTTGTAGTTGTTTTCCCGTTGGCACTCAATGCCACAAGTAACGTTCTTGCCATCCGATAGTCACCATGTGCTGATTGAAGGTAATCCTCTCTACAGCCGGCATGTAGAAAAATGCCTCTATTTGTTTTCTTCGCTGCCCAATCCTCGGCGGCGAAAACCCCCTTCTTATATTCACCTATGTAGTTACCATTACGAATTATCTTGACAAACCTTCCGTCATCCAACATAGCCAATCTGATAGTGATATCCTTATCGACGAGTGGCTTTGACTGGTTAATTTCAAAAGCCTCATCAGCAAAGAACACGATATAGTATCTCGGTTTTTTGACTTCTCCCTTTGGGGATAGAAAAAGGTTCTTGCCTCCATATGCGACGTGTGCAAATCGCTCAGGAACAATTAACCTGACCGTAGTGTTACTATTTTCATTACCAACAATTCTGTCTATGGAAATCAATCTTTCCTTACCCAAAGCCTTTTCACATTGCAGTAACAGTTTGACTTCATCCTCGCCAAAGGGATCGTCCACACTGTTTTTAGTGAACATTGCCGATCTGGAAGTAGGCTCACTTCGGGCGACAAAGTTTCCATAAATCGTTTTCCTAACCCCTGGCTGTTTTTCTACTAGCTTTACCAGTTCCTCGTCAGGGGGGTTATGGGTCAATCGCTTTTCTTCTAGTGCCTTTTGCCAGATTCTATCAGCAGCTATAATGAATTGTTCTAGCTCAAACGTTGCCATTATGCTCCTCGGGTGAAATGTGGTACCGCGTTCCTAATCTCGATGAATTAGGTTTTGTTATTTACTGTTTAGACCTCTCGAAACTCCCCTTCCACAGTACCTTCTTCTCCTTCTTCTCCTCCATCTCCCTCTCCTTCGCCACCGGGTTTCTTTCCACTGGGTGGGGGTTGTCCGGGTTGCTGATAAACCGATGCACCAACCTTCTGCATAACCTGCGTTAGCTCTTGCGTAGCACTGCGAATGGCGTCTACATCTTGTCCTTGAAGAGCCGACTTGACAGCGGTTGTCTTAACATCTATTTCTTGTTTAACATCTCCGGGTATTTTATCTCCATGGTCACGAAGAGTTTTTTCTGTGGTGTAAACTAGGCTATCAGCGGTATTTCGTACCTCTATTTCTTCTTTACGTTTGGTATCCTCAGCAGCATATTGTTCGGCCTCTCGTTTCATATTTTCCACTTCTTCTTTGCTCAATCCACTGGAGGCCGTAATAGTAATTTTTTGTTCCTTCCCGGTACCTTTATCACGCGCGCTAACATTCAGGATACCATTTGCATCAATATCAAAAGTCACCTCAATCTGGGGTAAACCGCGCGGCGCGGGTAGGATTCCGTCAAGCATAAAGCGTCCTAGTGTACGGTTATCAGCAGCCATAGGACGTTCCCCTTGAAGGACGTGTATTTCAACGCTCGGTTGATTATCGCTAGCAGTGCTGAAAATCTGACTCTTGGAAGTGGGTATGGTGGTATTGCGTGGGATAAGTGGCGTCGCTACTCCGCCCAGCGTTTCTATCCCTAGAGTGAGCGGCGTTACATCCAGCAAAAGAACTTCGCCCACTTCACCTTTAAGCACCCCGGCTTGAATAGCGGCCCCCAAAGCTACAGCCTCATCTGGATTGATTCCCTTAACAGGCTCACGTCCAAAGAATTGTGTTATAGTTTCCTGAACTTTGGGCATTCTTGTTTGACCGCCGACAAGGATTACATTATTGATTTGACTTGCCGTGAGGTTGGCATCGCTCAGGGCTTGGCGGCAAGGTTCAATGCTCCTCTCTATTAGGTCATCTGATAACTGCTCTAACTTAGCTCGAGTTAAGGTCATACTGAGATGCTTGGGACCACTGGCATCGGCAGTAATAAAGGGGAGGCTAATCTCTGTTTTAGCTACTGTAGACAGTTCTTTCTTCGCCTTTTCAGCGGTGTCTTTCAACCTCTGCAATGCCATCTTGTCTTGCCTCAAATCTATGCCTTGTTCTTTCTTGAATTCGTCACATACCCAGTCCATAATTCTCTGGTCGATGTCATCACCACCGAGGTGTGTATCTCCATTGGTTGACTTAACCTGGAATGTGCCCTCACCTATATCAAGTATAGAAATATCGAAAGTTCCACCACCAAGGTCGTAGACGGCAATGGTTTGATCTTGTTTCTTGTCCATTCCGTAAGCAAGTGACGATGCCGTAGGTTCATTAATAATACGCAAGACGTTGAGCCCGGCTATTGCGCCGGCATCTTTTGTGGCATTCCGCTGGCTATCGTTAAAATAGGCTGGTACCGTGATTACGGCATCGGTGACTTTATCTCCAAGATAGGCCTCAGCATCAACCTTCAGCTTTTGCAGTATCATGGCTGATATTTCCTGGGGACTATACTCCTTGCCCCCCATTACCACTCGACAATCTCCATTGGAAGCCGCGGTAATCTTATATGGTAAACGCTTCATATCGGCCTGAACAATGCGACTCTTAAACTTACGCCCGATTAGCCGCTTTATGCTGAATATAGTATCCTCGGGATTGACTATTGCCTGGCGCTTGGCTAACTCCCCAACCAATCTTTCGCCACCTTTACCTATGGCTACTATTGAAGGAACAAGATTGCCGCCTTCGGCACTGGGTATTATCTTGGGTTCGCCCCCCTCCATCACTGCTACTACGCTTAATGTAGTACCTAGATCAATACCTATCGCTCTTCCCATTTCTAATTCTCCTCCTGATTTGTTTGCTCTTTTCTTCTCCTTTTTATTCCTCTACCAACCGTTACTATGCTGGGTCGGATTACCTTCTCTTTAAATTTATAACCCTTTTGTAGTTCCTCAATAACTATTCCTTCTTTCCCATCCCGTTGCATTATAGCTTCGTGTAGATGAGGATCAAAGGGTTCACCTCGAGTTGGAATCTCTGTTAGCCCCTGGGCTTCCAGAATTGTTTTCAATTTATTATGAATGAGCCTGATACCTTCAGTCCAGTTTGATTCCTCAAGTTCATTGGGGATTGAAGCAAAAGCTCTTTCCATGTCATCCATGATAGGCAACAGATTACAGATGAGCGCGCTGTTGGCAAACTCAATAACATCGCTTTTTTCTTGTTCTGCACGTTGCTTATAATTGACCCAATCAGCCTGGCATCGTTGCCAACTGGCTAAATATCTTTCTGCCTTTTCCTTCTCCTCAGCTAGAGTTTGCTGTAATTTTTCTATGTCTTCGGTTTGTTCAATTCCTTCTTCGATTACTTCATCACCCTCGTCCAATATCGGACCTCCTTTAGATATATTCAGCTACTGAGTTGCTAAGCAGTGCTGAAAGGCAGTTAAGAGAAGAGATAGTCCTAGCGTAGTCCATCCGTTTGGGGCCAATTACTCCCACAATGCCACTGGCTTTATCCAGTAATCCATATTCGCTGGCTATTAAGCTCAAGTCCTGTAATGTTGGTTCCGGGTTTTCTTCACCAATGACTACTCTTACCCCTGCTTTGGGAGATTCCTGGCAAAATATATTACCGAGCCAATCCTCCCCTTCAAGCACTTCTAAGATTCCCAGTATTTTAGGGCTGTTGGTAAACTCTGGTTGGCCCAGCAGCAGACGAAGCCCTTCGAGGTATGGTTCACCATATGCCAGCTTATCTTCGGCAGCCATAATATCTACTAGAGATTCAGATAGCTGCCTTTCTTCCGAAGAAAGGCCTTCTCTTTTTACCAGAATCTCACTGCTAGTCATCCCACCATAAATAGAAGTAAGCTTATTAGCTAGCTTTGTTAACTCATCCTGGCTAACCTTTCTGTCGAAAGATAATACCTGCCTTCTAACTTCTGTTTCGTACAAAACTACAATCAGTAGACCCATGAAATCCTGTAACGCTACTAAATCGAGATGTTTGAAGCGGCAGCGAACAGCTTTGGGAGTTGTTATTACTACAAGGTTGTGAACAAGGCGCGCTAAAAGAGCAGCAAGTGTTTTTAGCCATTGCTCTAGTTCCTCTTTTGCTTCCTGAGATATCTGATGAATTAGATACTGCTCAACATGGGGAAGTTTAATTTCTTCCCCTATCAATTCCACATAGTAGCGGTAAGCCATATCAGTAGGTACACTCCCGGCTGAGTGGTGCGGGTGGACAATATATCCTTCGCGCTCTAAGTATGCTGTGTCATTGCGAATAGTAGCCGGGCTTACTCTCAGGCCATATTTTTGCACGATAGCATTCGAAGATACTGGTGCTGCTCTGGTGATATAGTCTTCAATTATCGTCCTGAGGACTGTCTCTCTTCTTTCCCTTAAAGCCATTTTAGCACTCTTATATTTTAATTGCTAAGTACGTTAATTTATCACCATGAAATCGCTCTGTCAATTATATTGCAGGAACCGACTTGGATCGATTTTTTTATTGACCGAGAACTGAATATCAAGTACCATTATAACACAAATTTAGAACGGTGAAGGTATTTTCCTTGGCACAGCGTGATAACGAAGTAGCGCAAATTCTAAGCTCGGAAGCAGCGAGACAATCAAGCACAATAAATCTTATTGCCTCTGAAAACCATGCGAGTCGGGCAGTGCTTGAGGCCCAAAGCTCGGTACTAACCGACAAATATGCTGAAGGATACCCTGGCCATCGTTATTATGGCGGCTGTGTTTACATAGACGAAATTGAAAATCTAGCTATCGAAAGGGCTCGTAAACTTTTCAAAGCCGGCCATGCCAATGTTCAGTCCCATAGCGGCAGTCAAGCCAACATGGCGGCTTATTCAGTTCTATTAGAGCACGGAGATACTGCTATGGCTATGAGCCTCAGCCATGGTGGGCACCTTACACATGGCTCTGCTGTCAATTTCTCCGGGAAATGGTATAACTTTATTCCCTACGGAGTTGATCCTAAAACCGAGATGCTTAATTACAATGAAATAGAGCGGTTAGCTCTGGAACATAGACCCAAGTTAATAATAGCCGGGGCGAGTAATTATTCCCGTATTATTGATTTTGAGAAGTTTCGCTATGTAGCTGATAAGGTTGGGGCCAAGTTATTGGTTGATATGGCTCACATAGCAGGGATAATAGCCGCTGGACTTCATCCCTCCCCTATATCCTGTGCTCAGGTTACTACTGCCACTACACAGAAGACCTTGCGGGGTCCCAGGGGTGGCTTTATTTTATGTGATAAAGAGATAGCTTCAGCTATTGATGCTGCAGTTTTTCCGGGGATGCAGGGTGGACCTTACATGCATATCATCGCCGCCAAAGCCGTATGCTTC
>JBFEMR010000016.1:0-12264 GCA_041551495.1 Dehalococcoidia bacterium | reverse complement strand
TTCTCCAACTTAGTGATAGGACCTTGAAAATATCCGTGGTCCACGGGTAGGAACAAACAGCGACCATCCGCTTGAATTAATTGCGCCAGACGGTTTTGAATCCCCCAGTCCATAATAACAAAGCCTATTCTATGAGAGACTTTGAAAATTATTATACCACAGGCAAGCAGCAAGTCATTAAATTAGCTAGAAAGCCCCGCTTTTCGAAAGGAGGCGACATAGTTCAAAGTGCTGATTCCCAGGAGAGGTCAACCAGAAGCATATCCTAACTACAAAGCCTATTTGCAGACAGGGCGAAAGTGAGCGCTAAAAGTCGAACCACACCACAAACCCTAGCCGGTAATCGGTGGCAGCAGTGTTGATCCCTGGCCGTAATAGTAGATAAACAGGTAAGCTACAAGAGTTAATTCCGCTGCCAGTGCGACAATAACCAGAAGGACAGCGCGACGAATATTTTTATACTTCGCTGCGTTGACCTGAGCCAAACCAAAGACCTGCCTGGTGTAGACATCAATAGTTGTTGCTTCATCTTTTATCATATCCTCAAGAGCTTTTTTGTAAGCAGAAAAAGTCGGGAATTTACAGATTCCCACGAAAAAAGCTGGTTCGCATGCGGCTACCTTATCCATGTCCCCTGTTTCCTGCTCAACCAGACGAATTCTCGGACGCACCGTCAGGATCAGGCTAACTATAGCCATTAAAGCAAAGGTAAAGTATATTGCGAGTAATATAACAGTGAATACGTTAATCGGGACGAGGCGATAGTAGACGATGAAGAAGACCATAAACACACCCAGGGCAGAGAGTAATGATATTGCCTTCTGGTCAGCACGTTCAAGCAATCTATTCTCGGCATCCAAAATCCTCAATACAGAAAAAAGCATATTTGCAGACACGCTACTCTTTTCTTTGCCGGTTAAGTCCTGCGCCATCGTAAAATACCGATAGCATTATACAGACACTCATTTGAACCAGTCAATTCGTGTGGGCCACCTCACGACTTCATTAAAGGCTTCAACTGTACAAAGTTGCATATTCCTCCTGGACTAGTCTATAATTAATCAAAGAGCTTTCTGGTGACTCTAGCGGAGTGGAACCACCCGTTCCCATCCCGAACACGGAAGTGAAACGCTCCAGCGCAGACGATACTTGAGGGGCAACCCTCCGGGAAAATATGTCGTTGCCAGGAAGCTTTTATTTTAATTAAATTCAATCATGCAAATCACGATACTTTCGTGTTAATCTATATATCAATAGGTATACCAAAGCTCTAAAAATCATAAGAGTCCTGGGTTTGATTTAGCATGAGGAGTTGTCCGTGCCATGGTAGGGAAGCAACGAGACGCGGCAGCACGATTTGGGTGGAATCAGATTGCCCGCATCATTAGAACCCTGCTGGCAAGTCGGTTTGGTAGGCGCGGCCCGTTTCTTCTCTCACATCTGGTCACGGGACGGTGCAATTGCAATTGCCCGACGTGTATCTGGCGCGATAATGAATCGGATGAGCTTGAAACAAGTGTGATCGAACGGCTCTATCGGAGCGCCAAGGCCGAGGGATTCGTATTGAATGCAATTTGGGGTGGTGAGCCTCTAATGCGCCAGGACCTTGGTCAGCTGTGTCGTTCTTCCCGCGAAAACGGAATGATGACGACCGTCATCACCAACGGATTCCTTCTACCGGACAGAGCACACGAAATAGGCAGAGAAGTACACTCCATCATAGTATCATTGGACTATCCGGAGAGCGAGGGACACGATTCATTCAGGGGAACGCCGGGGCTTTTCGCCAGAGCTGTCGGTGGCATAGAAATCTTAAAGAGGATGAACTTGCCTAGGAAAATTGTAATTAATTGCCTCCTCCATCGAGGAAATGAAAACATGATGGGGCAAATGGCAACTCTCGCCCGCTCTCTCGGCGTATCACTCTGGGTCTGTCCGGCAAAGGAAGGAATTTCAAGGGAAACCGGGGAGTCAAACAAGGAGGTTCTGGCATCGCGGGAGTCGGAGCAGCAAGCAGCCAGGGAATTGCTCGATCTGAAAAAGAAAGGCTATCCAATAAATAATTCCCGAACTTACCTACAGAGATACCTGATGAATAGGACGCCTTATGTTTGTCGCGCTCCTTTTGTTTCTGTAACCGTAACTCCAGAGGGCAACGTAGCCAACTGCTTCAACTATGACAGGCCTTACGGAAATGTAAGGGTGTCCCCGTTGGATGAGATAATGAAGAACTGGGATCGTCGCGAGGCGGCAACTATCACCAAGGGATGCTGGAAGTGCAATAACCCCGACGTGGTAGACACATCATACATCTGGGAGTTGAGGTTAGAGCCTTCATTGAATTTACTCAAAGCCTTCTTGCCTAGATAAGGGACCGGGAAATTCTAATAAATAGAGGTGCAGTTGGTCTTTCCCCCATTGGACATCATTGTTTACACTGCATTAAGTGTAGTACTATTTATAAAAAGAGGGGGGTGAAGAAATGAATGCAGTACAAGCCTTCAAACTAACCAAGAAGTTCGATAGTTTGGTAGCCGTGAACGGTATTGATCTAGAGATCAATAAAGGCGAGCTTTTCTCCCTCCTCGGCCCTAATGGGGCGGGAAAGACTACTACTATCCGGATGTTATGTTGCCTGTTAAAGCCGACCAGGGGGACTGCTTCTATACTGGGTCATGACATAGTTAAAACACCATTTGCAGTTAAAGAGGTCATCGGGGTATCGCCACAAGATACCATTCTCTCCGAGCGCCTCAACTGCTGGGAGAACCTTGCTCTGATTGGTAAAGTCTACGGCCTGAGCTCTGACACAGTAGAAAGGCGTTCGAAGGAATTGTTGGAAACGATGGAGCTTATGGAAAGGGCCAAAGACCAGGTAAGGAAGTTTTCCGGAGGGATGAAGAGGAGGCTCAGCATCGCCATGGCCCTTGTTTCCGACCCCCAGGTATTATTTCTGGATGAACCCACCCTGGGCCTCGATCCCCAGGCAAGAAGGACTATTTGGGAATACATAGCCGGGTTTAAGGGAAAGAAGACAATTCTTCTTACCACTCATTATATGGAAGAAGCAGATTTTCTCTCCGACCGAATAGGGATTATTGACGAAGGAAACGTAGTAGCCCTGGGTACGTCTCAAGAGCTAAAGACAAATATCTTTGAGATGCGATGCATGGTCGTATCGACAGAAAACATCACCGCTGAGGTGATGGCGGATCTGCAAAGTAAATACTCCAGACTGGAGATATCCAAGGGGAGGCTTAAAATTTACCATAAGGACTTAGACTTCAAGGGAATCGTGGACTATCTCCATTCTCGAGGAGTTACCGTTTATTCCGCGGCCTTAGAGCAGCCAACCCTGGAGGACGTCTTCATCCAGATAACGGGAAAGAAGCTCAGAGACTAGAAGGGGGTGAAGGAAATGAAGTTCTGGGAAATTGGCAAAAGGAACCTGAAGGAGATTTATAGAAATCCGGTGCTTCTAGGCTTTCTCCTGGGGATGCCCGTTGCCTTCATGTTGGTATTTGTCGCCGCCACCGGCGGGGGACAGGCAAGCCCTATTTCAATGAGTATAGTGGACGAGGACCGCTCCCAGAACTCCTCTGCCTTCGTACAATATATTGGAGGCGTAGATGCTATAGAGCTAAACGATCCGGTATACAGTGAAGAATCTCAGGCCCAAGAAGACCTGGACGAAGGTAAAATATCATTCTATTTGTTGATTCCCTCGGGATTCGAGGCGGCGCAGCAAACGCAACAGACTGTCAACTTAGAGTTAATCTACAAAGCGGCAGACCCGATGATAGGCCTACAATTGAAACCTATAATCGAAGCTGTCGGCTCTGAATTCCTGGGAGTGGCTCCCGCTTTAAATGTCGAGCTAAAAGGAACGGAAAGCATAATAAAGAACCCGGCTGTCAATTTTTATGCTCCCGGAATAGCTGTTTATGGACTAATGATCCTAATTTCCACAGCGGCGGGAATCATCGCCGGTGACAGGGAGAAGGGCTTTCTGGCTCGAATGTTCACTACTCCGGTAAAGCCTTCGGATTTCATTCTGGGTTATTCTTTGCCCTTTATCCCCGTGCTTATCATCTCCACACTAATTTATCTTGGCGTGGGGATGGCACTGGGATTGACCGTCGTCGGCAATCTGGGTCATGCCTTTCTTATCTTCTTTCTCGTCGGGCTTTGCGGTATCGGGATAGGCATGATAGTGGGCAGCTTAGTTAAAAGTGAGTCTCAAGCAGGTGTCTCCTGGCTTTTCATCGTTCCCGCGGCTATGATCTCCGGGGCATGGTTCACAGTGGATCGCATGCCCTCAGTTCTGAGAAGTGTTGCCGAAGCACTTCCTTTCATACATGCCATAGACGCTTCCCGGGCTGTTCTCAACGGCTCCTCTTTCTCAGCTATCGTACTCGATATTTACTGGCTTATCGGCTGGGCAGTAGTCCTTTTTGCGACAGGGATTGTATTATTCAGAAGGACAATGGTGAGTTAGGAGTTACTGTAGTATAGCCTTTATCCTATCATCTCTAACTTCAACCACGAAAATCCTGCGTTTTTGGTGGGGGCACGGTTAGGTTTAAAATCGATTTTATCGGGGGTCCCATAAAGTCCGTAGCTCTTTTTGGGGTGAATTTAACTGCACCAGGTCGAACTTCATGCCATCCCTGGCGGCGATAACCTGGATTCCCATCTCTTCACTGAGTTCTCTAGCCAGCTCCCATGGTTTGGCTCGCCACATGGTCATGCCAAAATGAGTGAATATGACTATCCTCGGCCTTAGCTCTTCGATTATGTACTTAGCTTCGGGAAGAGATAAATGGTCCAGGGGAGCCCCGGGCTTTAATCGAACCACGTTGACAATTAGCAAGTCGCCTGCATAGTGACCGGCCAAATCTTCAAAATATCTGGTGTCAGTAATCCAGGAGAAAGTATACCGCGATGTCTGGAAGACAAAGCCGTATGTTTCCACTGGATGCTTATGCCTGACTGGCGTCTTGAAAGAAACATCGTTTATCGTGTAAGCCCCGCCTTCAGTTAAAACCCCTATATTCTGAGGATATGACCGCAAATAAGAAAGGATAACAGGGTCTTGATCCAGGGCATCCGACGGAGCGAAGACAGTGCCACGCTTCTTTGTACCGCCGTCGGTCATAGCTTCAATCATGATATTAATATCACCGCTATGGTCCAGGTGCTTGTGAGATAAAATAATAGCGTCCAGCTTAACAGGGTCCAATTTTCTTTTGGCAGCCTGGACTAGGGAACCAGGACCGGGGTCAAGCAGTATTTGTGTGTTACCAAGGTTAAGCCAGGCGCCTCCTGAAGCCAGAAACTGGCGAGTCACTACAAACCGTGCACCGGCAGTACCTAGAAACGTGATTGTGTCACGTAACTCAGTCATCACTGAATTATAGCAAGCAGTCATGCTAAAATTAAAAGATAATGGCGGAACTGGAAGTGGAAATTGCCAAACTTATAAGAGAATACGAGGCTGAGACCGGAAAGTCCTTGACCATCGGCACGGTTGAATCGGCCACCGGAGGCAGGATAGCTGACAGGGTGACCAATGTCGCCGGCAGCTCGGATTATTTTAAAGGGTCTGTAGTAGCTTACAGCAACGAGGTAAAAATTGCTTTGCTGGCGGTAAAAAGGAAGACAATTGAAAATTATGGCGCCGTGAGCGAGCAAACGGCTCTGGAGATGGCTCGAGGTGGCCGGAAACTCCTGGATGTAGATATATGCATCTCCACTACCGGGATTGCCGGTCCTACAGGAGGCACGTTTGAAAAACCAGTGGGACTTTTCTACCTGGGTCTGGCAGCCGAAGATACAAGCTTGAGTCATAACCATACCTTTCGGGGAGATCGAGAGGGAAACAAGCGAGATGCTGTTGAAGCAGCGCTATACATGTTGAAGCAATACTTGTTACAATACTTCAAGACAAAAGGATATAAGACGAGGCTTTAGCCTCGTGCAGAACGACCCAAAAGGGTCGCACTACAAAATTAAGGGAAGGAGGCTAACAACAATGGCAAGCGAAAAATTCACTGTAGATGGAAGTCAAGTCGTCGACAAGGTCAAGGAGCTAATACACCAGGGAAATATCAGAAGAGTCCGTTTAATATACAAAGATCGTCCCCTGATAGACATCCCGCTGACAGCAGGTGTTGGTGTGGCTGCAGTAACGGTCTTGGCCGCCCCTGTACTAGCCGCACTGGGAGCAGTTGCCGCACTGGTCACAGAATGCACTCTCGAGGTGGAGAGGACAGAAGACACCCCGCGCAAAAAGGATAAAAAGAAATAAAAAGCTGGTTACCCTTTGATAGATGTGTTGAAAATATCCAGATTGACCAGCACCCTATCTTGATTGTAGCCAGGTACTGGAAAGAACAAGCCCTGGACGCAGCGAAGTCTTTCTTATTCGGGGAAATTTAAATTATTAAACTCCGCCCTTAAAGCAGGGCTCAAGCGTACAAAAAAGAGATTAAGGGCATGGTATAGATGATGTCCATCGCTTTAAACGATGATATATGAACCTCCAGCCTAGTCCTTTTTTTCAGTATCCTCTTCAATAAGAGTCGTGAGGTCACGCGGCAAAGGACGACTACGCTTCGGCTTTCTGCTAAGGAAGCTATAGAAGCTGGAAAAGTTAGCCGCTATCCGTGATGGGGCAAGTTCCCTGGGGTTAAAAAGAAATATGAGCCGGAAGCCCACTTGAGCAACCCAAAACAGGCTTCGAAAGGAGAACTGCCGGAGGTATACTGACCAGTAGATGCCCCCGACCAACAAGCTCCCACCAATGATGTTACCCAAGGTGACTGGGATCAAGTTCTTAACAATAAAACCGGCTACGGTTAAGTTACCCAGCATTATCGGCTGACCCGCCATACCCTGGGCAGCCGCTAGAACATCAGCTTGCCCCTTTAATACCAATCCCAGAGGGACGAAATACATATTTGCTACGCAATGTTCAAAACCAGATGCCACAAATGCAGTAATGGGGAAAATAACGGCCACAATCTTATCGATTGTGCTGCGACCACTGAAAGCAAGCCAGATTGCCAGACAGACCAGGACATTGCAGAGAATACCCCTCATGAATGCCTCAAGGAAGGTCATATTTACTTTGGCATTAGCGATTAGCAGAGCTTTACTACCGACCAAGGCCCCATGAAAACCCCACTGAGCCGTGTAATACATAAGTAATACCATCGCCAGTGACCCCACCAAATTGCCGATATATACTATGCTCCAACCTTTGAGAAGTTGCCGTGCACTGACTTTTCGCTCAATGAAACCCATAACGATAAGGGTATTGCCGGTAAATAGTTCTGCTCCGGCAATTACAACTAAAATGAGCCCAAGGCAGAAAACGAGCCCGCCTATTAGATTGTTCAAACCGAAGGCCAGTCCACTATCATGCACTACTAGAGTATAGAACTCAGCACCAAGGGCAATGAACACGCCTGCCAGTATAGCTAGTACAAACATCCTGAAGAAGTCGAGGCCTGACTTCTTTTCGGCAACTGCGGCAATCCTTTTGGCGATTTCGGGAGGAGAATATGCGTCTACGCGTAATTCTTCCATGGTTAAGATTCCTAAGTTATTCCCACAGGACGCTTGCCACCAACATCAAATCTGTCCTGCGCAGCCGCTCAGCTAATAGTTGAGCCAGATTCTTCATAACGATATAGCCAAGATGAGTATCTCGCTCGAAAAGCTCATCAAGCTTGTCTCTATTAATAGCAATTATCTCGCAGTCATTCTCACAGGCAACAGTCGCAGAACGGCTTCTCTTATCGACCAACGCCAACTCACCAAAAATCTGTCCCGCACTCAAGTGTTGTATTGTGGCTGTATCAGGCTTGCCTTTCAACCCCAACTCTATACACACTTTGCCTTTCTTTATGATGTACACTTCATCACCTGTGCTGCGCTCGGTAAAAACCGTTTCGCCTCCACGATACTTCTTTTCTTCTGAGATCTGCGCTAGGGATTCAAGTTGAGCTAAGGTCAATCCACGAAATATCTCGACCTTCTTTAAAACGTTTGTATTGTCCATGGCAACCTCCCGAATAAATGACTTTTATGATATATTCGCTACTTTGTGAATAAATCCATTGTAATAGCCTTCAATTTCACCTGTCAAGAGGATAGGTATATTCCCCCGAAGACGCATAGTAAAACACTTCAAAACTAATTTCCTTTGGAGAACTAGCTGGGTTTGGTTTTAGCATCTCTGAGTCAGCTTGAATTATCGAAATATGTCATTGGCGTTTTAGTATCTAGCATGGCAGAGTTTAATCTGATCGCTACTAGTAATTACAGGGTTACTTAAAATAACCGCGTTAGCGAATAAGAACCGATGCTAGGGGAGAGAACTGGGAAAAACCAAGCTGCATTGCTTTTCACTCGGTAGAAGAAAGCTGCGTCTTTAGGATATACTTTACAATACGATGGGTTTCGATATAGATGGTATTAAGGCACGGGCAAAAGATAATTTTATCGATGCCTGGACAGCTACGGCTGAGCTTATTCCAACAGGCACTAAAATCTCCCTGGCGAGTAAAGGCAAACCCAACCTTGTCCGGGAATTAATTCAAAAATCTCGCCAAATTCTGCTGAACCTGGGCTTTGACGAGGTTGAGAACCTCACAATGTTGCCCGACAGCGATGTGGTCAAGCAGTATGGCCCGGAAGCCCGGGTTATTCTCGACAGGGCTTTCTACTTAGCTGAAATGCCTCGCCCTGAAATAGGGTTGAGTGAAAACAGAATAGCCCAACTAAAGAAAATAGCAGAGGAAATTGACATTGAGAAGTTACAGACCATTTTAAGAAATTATAAAAAGGGCGAAATCGAGGCGGATAATCTTATTGAAGAGCTCATTACTGGACTGGGCATATCTGATTATCAGGCTACGGAACTTTTAGACAAGGTTCTTCCCGAGATGAAAGAACTCCGGCCCGTGCCCTCAAATAAGACTCTGAGGAGTCACATGACGGCTACCTGGTTTCATACCATAGCAGCATTACAGGACAGGGTCAGCTTTCCAGTCGCTTTATTCTCCGTGGGTCCCAGATATCGTAACGAACAGAGAGAAGACGCACGTCATTTGCGAGTTCACCATTCAGCATCCGTCGTAGTGATGGACCCTGAGATGTCCCTGGCTGCGGGAGAGGCGGTTACCAGGGACATCATGCAACAATACGGCTTCTCAGACATAAAATTTGAGACCAAGATAGCAACATCAAAGTACTATACCCCCGGGCAAGAGCAGGAGGTCTTCGTTAATTATAAGGGCACGTGGCTCGAGATAGCTGACATCGGAATGTATTCGCCTGTGGCTTTGGCCAATTTCAACATCAGATACCCTGTGTTCAATGCAGGATTTGGAATTGAGCGGTTGGGGATGGTTATTTATGAAATGGACGACGTGAGGAAGCTGGCATATCCCCAATTTTCCATAATAGAATATTCTGACGAACAGATAGCCACATCCATCACCTATATAGCCAACCCTCAGACGGCCAGGGGACAGGAAATAGCCCGGGCAATTGAAAGCACCGCCCGAATACACAAAGATGAAATTGCACCATGTGAGTTTCTAGCCTGGAAAGATGAGTTTATTGAAGTGAAAGTTGTTGAAAAAGAGGCCGGCAAGAGGCTGGTTGGTCCCGCTGGTTTCAATGAGATCTGCGTTGCCGATGGCAGTATTTATAGTGATGTTGTGCCTTCAGGCGTACATACGGGGATAAACTATATGCATGCCATAGCCATGGGTGCCGCAGCAGCAATAGAAAGGGGCAACGGTAACGTAACTTATCAGGTGAAGGGCATAAGGCATCTTTCTGACCTGAATCTTCAAATTCCGGAAAGTATCCGAGAACATATTGAAGGCCAGCAGAAGAAGATAAATGTCGCTGGTGCTGTATTTGTGACTATAGAGTCGAAGTCTGCCGGAGGAGAAAATGACTAATCAAACGGGAAACAAGACCCTGCAAAAACTCGCTAATCTCCAAAGACAGCATAAAGGGCTTATTAACCTCATGCCTCTACAGACAGGTGGTCTTCTTACCGATGCCGCCAGGAAGGCCTTAATAGAATTTGGGGATGGATACTCTGTATGTGACTTTTGTGAGGGCAGTTTATGTAATGTAACCAATCCCCCTATCAGAGACTTTGTCAAGGAGATACTGCCTCAATTCCTGGGCTGTGAAGTTGCTACTATAACCCACGGGGCTCGAGAAGCCAAATTCATGATCATGCATTCCCTGACCAAGCCGGGGGATTCAATTATTATTGATGCCAGCAAGCATTACACAACAGTCGTAGCTGCTGAAAGGGCTGGGTTAAATATAATAGAGGTGCCCAACTCCGGACATCCGGAATTTTCAGTCAACGTTACTGAATACGCACCACTCATAAAGCAACACGCCCCTAAGTTGATTCTATTAACTTGTCCGGACGGTAATTATGGGAATCTTCCTGACGCAAAAAGACTAGGAGAAATCGCCCAAGAATACAACATTCCTTACATCCTTAACGGAGCGTACGCTGTAGGCAGAATGCCTATAAGTATGGACGAGATAGGTGCTGATTTCATTATTGGCAGTGGGCACAAAAGCATGGCTTCTGCGGGACCTGCCGGGGTACTGGGCATGAAGAAGAAATGGGAAGAGTCGGTGTTGAGAAAGTCGGGTAAATATGGCAAAAAAGAAATCGAACTTCTCGGCTGCACTATAAGGGGGGTTCCTCTGATAACACTCATGGCTTCTTTCCCCTATGTGAAAGAGAGAGTTCAGTATTGGGATGAACAGGTATCCAAAGCACAGTGGTTCTCCGCTGAGCTTGAGAAATTGGGTTTCAGGCAACTAGGAGAAAAACCTCATAGGCATGACCTAATACACTTTGATGCACCCGCTCTCTATGAAATCTCCAAGCGACTGCGAGAGAGAGGATTCTTCCTGTATAAAGAACTAAAGGAAAGAGGCATTTGGGGGCCACAACCAGGTTTAGCCAAGTCTTTCAAACTCTCTACCTTTGCTGCCGATAGGCAGCAGCTAGAATTCGTCGTAGATTCCTTCAAGGCTATTTTGAATAAATATAGTTAGCGGATCTTAGTAAGAATCTCCCGGTATCTTTGGGCATAGGCTTTTTTCAAATCCTGCAAAGATGCTTGAAATGGAAGGGAGCCAATATTATCCGTGCTCATGATTATGGCGTCTTCTCCATCGCTTGAATAATACCTCGGACGCCTCCCTATTACTCGGAAGCCATACTTCTTATAAAGACTCTGGGCTGTTTGATTAGAAGCACGCACTTCCAAAGTGACAAGATTAGCATTCAATATCTTTGCCAGTTCAATGGTTGCGATAAGCAAACCTTCACCTATGCCAAGCCTGCGATAATTATCTCTCACACCAATGGCAATGATATGTGCTTCCTTCATCATCATCCAGAATCCCGAAAAGCCAACTACGTTTTCCGGTACTTTAACATGACGCTCAGCACTGAAGAGTCGTTTGAACCAAGGCTTTTTCTGCGTCTCTTGATCATCAGATTCCGACACATTTTTTTTATTACAAGCCACTATATAGCGGACGGATGGATTATTAAGATCTTGCTTGTATGCTGACTGAGAGCGAAACACCCACTCGCCAGGGAAGGCTTCTCTATCAATTTGGGCTACCTGAGGGATATCCTCAAACTGCATAGAGCGAATGACATAATATATATCTGACATCAATTGAAATTTTAGCATAGTATCGGTTTTTTCAACGCTGTGTAGTCAATTTAAAATATTGCGCTGGTTACAAAGGCTTGCTAGAATAGCTAATAATTATCCCTGATAAGTGAAGGTTGTCAGGATGAACATAATAATGAGGTTGTAGTTGTGATTGATTATCCTGTCTTAGTGCTCAATCAGAGTTACGAACCTCTCAACTTATGTCGAACGCGTCGGGCCATAGTACTAGTTTTTCGGGGCAAAGCCGAAGTGCTGGAAAATAACAGAGGTGAACTTCACTCCGCTAACCTCATATTTCAGATACCTTCAGTAATCCGACTCGTGTACATGGTTAAGCGTCCCCGTCATCAAAAAAAATTAAGTAGGCTCGAGGTATTTAATCGTGACCATTACATCTGCCAGTATTGTGGGCAACAAACCAAGGAGCTTACGCTGGACCATGTTATTCCACGGCGTCGGGGTGGAAAGCACACCTGGGACAATGTGGTCAGTGCCTGTATTCCCTGCAACA
>JBFEMR010000015.1:0-12405 GCA_041551495.1 Dehalococcoidia bacterium | reverse complement strand
CTAACATTCCTAGGCAGCTTTCTATTTGCTATGTACATCGCTCGTCATTGCCCTTATGACGGTATCCACTTCATCGAGAATAAAGCCACCGGTTTTCAAAGCTGCCCTAACAACATAGACATCCTCGATGGTTCCTCCGCTTACGCCTATTCCTCCTAATATCCTCCCATCTTTTATAATCGGAAACCCTCCTGGAAATGTAATCCACCGTTTATGGAAGAAGAGGGGAACCAGTTCTCCCGTACGATAGAGGTTGGCAAAGTTCCCGGTAGGCATCTTACCAAACACTGTGGTAAACGCTTTATCCATGGCAATCTGTATGCTGAACAAAGCGGCATTATCCATGCGTCTAAACGCTATTAGATTTCCACCGGCATCGCTAATAGCTATTGACATGGGTACACCCTGTTTCTCTGCTTCTTTCTCGCCCGCTTCTAGCATTTTCTTGGCAATATCGAGCGTCAGGCTAGGACCGTAAGATAAGCCCCCGTATTTCCACGCGTCCGGAGTCGAATTTGCAGGTTTGTTCATTTTGAGCTACCTCCTATCTTGATTCAATCTTGAGAGCCCTATTTACACTTGACGATATCCGGATTCTCTCAACGTGCTTGTGACTGTGGTTTCAAATGACAAAGACTGCCGCTATCGTATACTCCCACTCGTCTATTGTCAATTTTACTTACAACACGTATCTATGGCTGGTTTGTCCTTCATTTCCGAGTTAGTAACTTGGAAATGACTTGTAGCCCTTACCTCAATATACTCTCGGGTGGACCCCTCAATAGGTAGTTCATACTTATCTATTATGCTAGAATATGAGAAACATCGTAGTCAGATATGATAACGATTTTGACGAATAATTCTGTGTCAAATTTAATTATCGTCGAAGAATCTAATAATATAATTTTAAAAACTAAGAATGAATACCTAGCTAACCAAATTATATCTTCAGATATTCAGTAGGAATTTAGCTTCCGTTTCTCGAAAGGAGAAGTATCATGGTAGGAATAACTGCATACGGTGCTTACATTCCACTATATCGTCTAAATCGTGCCGAGATAGGCCGCGCCTGGGAAATACCGGCAGCACCGGGCGAAAAAGCTGTGGCCAATTATGATGAAGATAGCCTGACTATGGCTGTGGAAGCAGCTAGGGACTGTCTCAAAGGAGTAAATGTTGATAGCATTGACGGACTATTCTTTGCCTCTACCACTTCACCGTACAGGGAAAAACAAACTGCTGCGACCATAGCTATGGTTCTTGGAATAAAGCGAGAGTCAGTCACAATGGATTTCAGCGGTTCTTTGAGATGTGGTACCAATGCTCTAAGAGCCGCCGTGGATGCTGTTAGAAGTGGCTCAGCCAATCATATTCTGGTAATCGCTTCTGAAATGAGATTAGGTTACCCTGCTGGGGCTAACGAGATTAGTTTCGGCGATGGTGCCGCTGCAGTTTTAATAGGTGACAAAGCCGTTATTACTGAAGTTGAAGGCAGCTATTCTATGTATGAGGAACTTCAGGATTTTTGGAGGTCGGATAAAGATGTCTTTGTACGTTCTGCTGAGGACCGGTTCATTGTAGATGAAGGCTATAACAAGGTAGTTCCAACAGCCGTTTCTGCCGCACTGAAAAAATTCAATCTAGCTTTGAAGGATTTCTCTACCTGTGTTTTGTATGTTCCTAATCAGCGGCAAAGAGGTGGACTGGTTAAAAAATTGGGATTCGACCCGAAAACTCAATCAAAGGACACGCTATTTGCCAATGTTGGAGACACGGGCTCGGCTATGCCGATAATGCGCCTGGTAGAAGCTCTAGAGGAAGCCATAACCGGCAGCAGAATAATCCTTGTGGCATATGGAAACGGTTGTGACGTGTTCAGCCTCAAGGTAACCGATTATATAGAAGAGGCTAAATCGAAAGACAGGAGGGGAATTACTAGGTGTTTAGCGTCAAAAAAGATGCTCAGTAACTACAATAGATACTTACGTTGGCGCGAGTTAATAACTATACAACCACCGGCACGCCCCGCCATAGAATTACGTCTACCTGGACCGCAGGCGCTATGGAAGGAAAATGAAAAAGAGTTGCAGCTGAGGGGTACCAAGTGTAAGAACTGTGGAACTCCGCAATACCCTCCTCAAAGGGTGTGTGTGAACTGTCGTGCTAAGGATAACTTTGAGTACTATTCATTCTTGGATAAAAAGGCCAAGCTTTTCTCATTTTGTCACGACCACCTTATGGCCACTATTGATCCTCCGGTTACGGTAGCGGTGCTCGATTTTGAAGGAGGAGGCAGAATGATTATAGATATGACCGATAGAGACCCTGCTGAATGTAAGGTCGGTATGCCCATAGACCTAACATTCAGGAAACTCTACTATGTTGGTGGTATCTATAACTATTGGTGGAAATGCCGCCCTGCAAGATAAGGGTATATTATTGGCGAAAGGATAGTAAACAATGGAAGGTATCAGAGATAAAGTAGCTATTATAGGTATGGGATGTATCAAATTCGGTGAGAATTGGGAGCAAACCATAGATGATATGATCATAGATGCTGTCTACGAGGCATATGATGATGCTGGTGTAGGACCTGATGATATCCAGGCTGCATGGTGGGGTAGCGTTTGGTCGGGAGAGACAGCACAAATAGCAGCAAGCCCCCTAAAATTGGGTTATATACCATTTACCCATGTCGAAAATGCCTGTGCTACAGGTTCTGAAGCTTTGAGAGGTGCTTGCTATGCTGTAGCCTTAGGTGTCGTTGATATAGCACTGGCCGTAGGTGCAGAAAAATTAAAGGACACTGGTTTTATGGGATTACCGCAGGTAAGGCCTATCGCTACATGGAGCTATCGAGTGCCTAGTGATACCCCGCCGGCTGAATTCGCCATGATGGCAACTGGATACTTTGCTAAAAATGGGTTGAGCGTGGAAGAAGGTAAAAAACTACTGGCACAGATAGCGGTTAAGAATCACCACAATGGTACTCTTAGCCCTAAGGCTCATTTTCAGCGGGAAATTACACTGGAAATGGTAATGAATGCCCCTATTGTAGCTTATCCTTTGGGTTTGTTCGATTGTTGTGCTGTCAGTGATGGGGCGGCAGCAGCCATTGTAACCCGAGCTGATATGGCTAAGAAATTCAGGCCTGACCCTATTTATATTAAGGCTGCAACTATTTGCCAGGGACCGCGTGAAGGTTTTTTAAGCCAGAAATATGACTTTGCTCACGTAGAGGAGACGAGGCGAGCTGCCATAACTGCTTATAAGGAAGCAGGTATACGTAATGCCAGGGAAGAAATAAGTTGTGCCGAGGTTCACGACTGTTTCACTATTACAGAGTTGACTATTTATGAAGATATGCAGTTTAGTAGCCCTGGCCAGGCTAGAAATGATATTGAGGCTGGAACATTCACCTTGGATGGCGAACTACCAATTAATACGGATGGCGGTTTGAAATGTTTCGGACATCCCGTCGGTGCCAGTGGATTAAGGATGATGTATGAGGTTTATAAGCAACTTCAGGGTAAGGCTGATAAACGTCAGGTGAAGAATCCAAGATTGGGTTTGACACATAATCAGGGTGGTGCACCGGGGGCGGCAACTGTAAGCGTGGTAATAGCTGGTAACGATTTGCAGTAAAGGCAGGAATTGACGCTGACCTAATTATTATTTGTCAGGTCAAAGGAGTTACACGAGGCCATTAATTACCCGCTTAAGATTAAACTTGAAATAAACAGAGACTAAATTACGGGTGTTAGAAGCTTTGAGAAAGCTCATGAAGAGTTCTAAAGTAATTTACTTTCAAATAACACAACAATATGTATTTCCAAGGAGGAAATGATTGATGAATTCCACCATATCAGACCTGGAGCAAATATTTCATCCTAGCTCTGTAAGTATTATTGGCGCTTCAGGCAGGGAGGGTAGCTTCGGCCGTATGTTTTTAGAGGGACTTATTCGAATAGGTTTTCGAGAAATTTACCCCGTCCACCCGCGTGAAACAGAACTGCTAGGGTTGAAAGCCTATTCGAGCATAAAAGATATTCCATATGATGTTGATGTTGCTGTTCTTATGACACCGCCGGACAGTACGTTACAGGTGGTGCAAGATTGTGTAGAAAAAGGAATGAAGGGGATTATCGTTTTCACGGCCGGTTTTGGTGAAAAAGGAGCTGAGGGAAAGAAAATAGAGCAAGAGATTTGCAGAGTTGCAAGCGCAAAACGTATCAGGGTTATCGGACCTAACTCGATAGGTATCTACTGCCCAACTTCTAAACTGCTTACATTTCCTCAGGGTTTAATGCATGATATAACGACCGAAGGTGGACCTGTTGGCTCCTTTTCACATAGCGGCTCTTTTGTTGACTACCTGACTTATATTTTGACAAAGAAGGGTATCAGATTCAGTAAAGTAGTAAGCTGCGGCAACGAATGCGATTTAAACGCCGTAGACTTCCTGGAATATTTTGGACAGGATAAGCAGACAGAGATTATTATTTCATATCTGGAAGGTATCAAAGATGGGCGACGGTTTTTCCAGCTGGCTCGTGAAATCTCAAAGTCGAAGCCTATTATCGTCTGGAAAGGTGGCGCTACTGAACTCGGAGCTAAGGCTGCTATGTCGCATACCGGTGCTCTGGCTGGGGCGAAGCTTGTCTGGGACGCCATGTTTGAACAAGCTGGCATAATAAGCGTCCGCAGTTTTGAGGAGATAGTAGACTGCCTCTTTTGTCTTTATTATTTACCGTTACCTAAAGGTAGAAGGGTCGCCGTTGTAGCGGGAATGGGAGGCACTAATGTTGGTACTACGGATAATTGTATCGAGCTGGGGCTCGAAATGGCCAGATTATCAGATGTAACTTTGCAAAGACTGGCAAAATTACTGCCGCCGGTAGGGACAAGTGTTGGCAACCCGGCCGATATTGGTGTAGCTACATTGGTCGCTCCGAATCTGTATGGGGAAACATTGAAGATATTAGACGAAGATGAAAATGTCGATATGCTTTTGGCAATCAGTGATCCGGGCCGACCATGTACCCAGAGTATTGTAGAAGCGGCAAAGATAATTAGGAAGCCGCTGGCAGTGACGTTATTCGCGTTGCCAGAATTTGCTGCTGAAGAATATGCCTTTTTAGCTCAGAATAAGATCGCCGCGTTTGGTGATGCAAAGAGAGCTGTGGCTGCATTGGCAAAAGTTAGTAAATATGCTAGCTACAGTCTCAACAGGTAAATTAAAGATTCGGAAGCGGGGTCGCGGGTTCAAATCCCTATAGGAACTTATCATAGCGCAAGTACATCCTTTACTGCCAATTGAAATTTAATAACTACTTATACATTACAGAATATTCTATTTGTCTAGGTGGAGCTCACAGGAACCGGGGAGATGACAATCGAATAGATACGGAGTTTCTTGAAAAGGATATTGATAATAAAATGAGGCCATTGTAAGATGGATGATAAGGAAGACAGGAGGAGGAAAAAAAAGATGTTACAAGACTTTAAAGCGTTCATAACGAGGGGCAACGTGATTGACCTGGCCGTGGGGATCATAATCGGCATCGCCTTTGGTGCAGTTATAAACTCGCTCGTTAAAGATGTTATTATGCCTCCCATAGGTCTTGCCTTGGGCAACGTTGATTTCGGCAATCTCTTTGTTGTCCTTAAGGAAGGTTTATCTCCCGGGCCATACGCTTCTCTGGCTGACGCCCAGGCTGCCGGGGCGGTCACAATTAACTACGGACTCTTCATAATTACTGTTGTTAATCTGGTGATAATAGCTGCAGTCGTCTTCTTTTTAATTGTGCGACCGGTTGCCAGGATGCAAGCTCGCAAAAAGGCAGAAGAACCAGCACCGACGACGAAAGAATGCCCTTACTGCTTCACCCCTATTCATCTTAATGCTACTCGTTGCCCGAACTGCACTTCAGAACTTAAAATGGCATAAGTAAGCAGGGCACCCTCTTCCCTTTTTCGGATGAATCCGGCCTAGTTTTTTGGGTGTTAATAATTGCTATAGGAGTACTGGATGCGAGCTCGAATCCCGCTAGGCATGCCTAAAAATCTTCAAGCACGGAACCTTTCAAATCTTTCAGATGTGAAGTATCATTGTGCCTGGTCAAGATGTAACGACCATCTAAATAATTGAAAACTGTGATTCCGCCAACGTCCTGTTTGATATTCCAGAAATGAGAGTTGTCCAGTCCCAGTAAGGAACATATCAAGACTTTGTTTATAACCCGATGCGATACCAATATTACACTCTCCTGATAGTTGGAAAGGATATCATTAATTACCTCGATAACTCTTTTTCTTACATCTTCCAGGCTTTCTCCGCCCGGCATTCTTACCTTGTGCGGATTATTACGCCACTCGTCGAGAAGAGTTGGATATAGACTTTCCACTTCCCGTTCTGGTAGACATTGCCATTCTCCGTAATCGAAATCTACAAGGCCGTCGGCAATTTGTACATCAATTTTCTGGTAACGGGCAATAATATTTGCTGTGTCTAGTGCCCTTTTCAGAGGACTGGAAAAAATAGCTGCTAATCCATAATTGGTCAAATATTTACCCAGTAGCTCTGCCTGCTTGATTCCTAGTTCATCCAGTCCTACATCACTTCTACCGCGATATATCTTACCCACGTTCCACGACGTTTCGCCGTGTCTAGCCAGGATCAGTTCTGTCATAGCTCCCCACAATAATTATCTAACCTTCGAGAATTTAATGCAATTTGGAGCGCAATCCGGTTTTTGAACCAAGTGGAATTTGACCAAATTTGATGTGATGAATAGTTTGGTGTATGCTGTTGGTATATGAGTTCAACTGCACTTTTTATATTATTACTGGTGATACTGGCTGTTCTGGGGCTATGGGTGTTGCCGCGTATGCGCATAAGACGGGCTGTTAATCAGGTCGTGGACATTTTTGAGCGTTACAATGCACTTGATGTCCGGTCTGCCAGGACAATTAACGAGCTGGGGCTAAAGCCTCCGACCTTCTTGGATAGGATGATGCACATGCGAGACTTTAAACCATATGCGCTACAAATACTGATGAAGGCCGAGGTTGTCATGCAAACGGATGGCGGTAGGCTTTATCTCTCTCAGGATAGACTTGCTGCTACCAACATAGTCAAACGTTAACCAGTCCGGTGAAGCAAGCTTGTTAACCGCTGCTCTATTGGAATTGAATCCTAGTTGCCTCACTTCCCGGAATTCTCGGTAATATGCAAGGGAGCTTGATTTTTCAGCCTTTATAATAGAATTGTGTACATTGATTGATTAGCATTATGGGTGTAAAATAGACACTATTAAGGAGGCATAGCATGATAGAGATGACGATTGATAGCATCCGGGTTAGCTTGATGAATTATCAACGGGTCGTGATTTTGAAAGAGAAAGGAACTAATCGTTATCTACCCATTTGGATAGGTCCTGCTGAAGCAGATGCTATTGCCGTAAAGCTGCAAAATGTCGAGCTATCTCGCCCCTTAACTCACGATTTGCTGCAATCTGTAATCTCTACCCTGGGAGCCTCAGTTGAGTACATCGTGGTATGTGGACTTAAGGAAGATACTTTCTATGCCAGACTAGCTCTCAGCGTTGATGGCGATGAGTTAGATATTGATTCTCGACCCAGCGATGCTCTTGCCTTGGCTGTAAGAGTCGGAGCCCCTATATATGCTGAAGAATCAGTGCTTGAAAAAGCGGGTATTATACTGGAAGACGAAACAGGTAAATCTATTCCGGAAGGTAAAGTTGATGAACAAGAACTGAAAGGACTGTCAGCATATAAGGATTTCATAAATACGCTTGACCTGGAAGATTTCAGGAAACGCCAATCCTGAGAAACTAAATATAAATAGCGCCTTTTGTCACTTACAGGTAACATTACCTGCTTAAAATCCTAACAGCTAAGGCTCCGTATTCAGCTTACTGGCCAATATCTGCAGTGCAGTAATATATCCTTTCCAACCCGAGCCGATGATCCGCTCTACAGCTATTGGAGCAATTACCGATTTGGCGCGCCATTCCTCACGGTGGTAAATATCGGATAAATGGACTTCAATTACCGGTAATTTGCTGTCAATCAGTGCGTCGAGCAGGGAAAATCCATAGTGGGTGAGAGCGCCAGGGTTAATTACTATACCCTGGGCAGAATCTGTTTGTTCTTGAATGAAATCTATGAGCGCTCCTTCATGGTTAGACTGAAATGCTACGACTTCAACATTTAGGGCTTGAGCTTCCTTGTACAACAGGGCGTCGATTTCCACCAGGGTCTTTTCTCCGTAAATTGATCTGTCTCTTTTACCCAGCATGTTCAAATTTGGTCCATGGATAACTAGAATTTTCATAAGGCTACCCCCTCTTTTTGTTCCTCCTGCCCGGATAGTTTTACTTTGTGTTGGCAATCCACGCATTTAGCCCAATCCCCTCTGTATTGTACTAAAAGATTGCCACAGTTGGGGCAGGGCTGCGCTATTGGCTTGCGACTTACGGCGAATTTACATTTGGGATAGTTGCTACACCCATAAAATACCTTTTTTTTCTTACTGACTTTTTTCACCAGCTCACCGCCGCACTGGGGGCAAGCAACCCCGGTTTTAACTAAATAGGGCATGGTTGTTTTGCAGTCCGGATAACCGCTGCAGGCAAGAAATTTACCGAATCGTCCGACCTTTATGACCATAGGGCGACTGCATTTGGGACACGTCTCTTCGCTCGTCTGGGTCAGGTTAACTTTTTCTAAATTTACCCAAGCTTTATCCAACGTATCTTGGAAGTTAGGATAGAATTCCTGCAAAGCAGTTATCCATTCATATTTTCCTCTAGCTATGTCATCTAGTTGTTCTTCCATCTGAGCTGTGAAACCAGGATCAACTATCTTAGGGAAATGCTCAGCCAGGATTTTGCTGACAATTACCCCTAGTTCAGTGGGATGGAATTTGCCATTGGCTTTGTTAACGTAATCTCTTTCTTGAATGGTGGATATAATAGGGGCATAGGTACTGGGACGTCCGATTCCTTTTTGCTCCAGTGCTTTTATCAATGTAGCCTCACTGTAACGGGGTGGTGGTTGCGTAAAACATTGTTCGGTAAAAGTTCCCAGGTAGATCAATTTATCTCCTGTTCCCAACTTGGGCAAGGAAACAAGGCTTTCCGCTCGTTCATCTTCATCCCGGCTTTCGCTGTAAACAACCACAAAACCAGGAAATTTAACCACAGAGCTACTTGCTTTGAGTAAATATCCTCGGTGCTGCTTTTCACCGGCAGAATTGCTTGCCTCTATCTCCACGTTGGTTGTGTCGTATAAAGCCGCCGACATTTGGCTGGCGACCATGCGCTTCCAGATAAGCTCGTATAGCTTCAGCTGAGCTGAATTAAGGAATGGTTTGATTTGTTCCGGTTGGCGGTAAATCTTGGTGGGCCGAATTGCCTCGTGAGCTTCTTGTGCCCACTTTGTTTTCTTGGTAAAACTACGCGGCTTTGGGGGGAGAAATTTGGCTCCGTATTTCTCGCCTATGAACTCCCGCACCTCGGTTATGGCCGAATAAGCAACATGGGTCGAATCGGTACGCATATAAGTAATAAGTCCCACTGAGCCTTCCTTGCCCAAGGGCAAACCTTCGTAAAGTTGTTGGGCAATAGCCATAGTTCGCTTGGCGCTAAAGTGCAGCCTCTGCCACGCCTCTTGCTGTAAGGTGCTGGTGATAAAGGGTGGGGCTGGCTGACGAGCTAACTGTTTAGTTACCACCGTCTTAACTTCGTATTCAGCATTTTCTAGGTCAGCGGTAACCATTTCTGCTTTATCTTTATTGCCAATATCCAGCTTGGTGCCATCGGCCAAGGCGAACAGCCTGGCTCTAAAAAGCACTTCTTTTTCTTCTGGCCGTGCCAGCTCAACATCCATAATCCAGTACTCTTTAGCAACAAAGTCTTGAATCTCCTGCTCGCGATCAACAATCATCCTCACAGCTACAGACTGGACCCTACCTGCGGAAAGTCCCCTCTGCACCTTTCTCCAAAGGAGCGGGCTCAGTTTGTAGCCCACAAGTCTATCGAGGATACGCCTGGTTTGCTGGGCATTCACCAAGTTCATATCAATACAACGGGGACTTTTAAAAGCCTGTTGCACTGCGTCCTTGGTTATTTCATGAAAAACTACCCGCTGCAGAGGTGTACCCTCCTTGTCCAGTTTGGTTGCCTGTACCAAGTGCCAGGAAATTGCTTCTCCCTCACGGTCAGGGTCAGTAGCCAAATAAATAGAACTAGCATTACTAGCTGCCTTTTTAATTTCGCCAACTATTTTTTTCTTCTCCGCCGGGACGACATACTTGGGGACAAAATCCTTGCTAACATCTACGCCGAGGCTGGCCCTGGGCAAATCGCGCACATGCCCCATAGATGCTTTGACATTGTAGCTACGTCCAAGAATCTTGTTTAGCGTCTTTGCCTTGGCTGGAGATTCGACGATAACCAGTTTATTTGCCATTGTTTGCCCTATCCTAACTTAACCCCTAAAAGTTACCGGGGCTTTCTGGAGGTCGCAATGAATTTACCATTGAATTGAGTCCCCATGAGAATAGCAAGATTTTTAGGGATGGTCTAATTTCTTCGAGCCAGTACATAGTTCATGTTTCCAACTTGCCTAACTATCCCCTTTAACTCTAGCACCGCCAAAGCGCTGCTAACTTCCTGCATTACCAAACCGCTACGACGGCAGATTTCGTCTATATGACTGGGCTCGGCGGTCAATTGCTGTAGTGTAACGCGTTCAACCGAGCTCTCGATTCCAACCTGCTCAACTGAGGAAAATTCCTTAATTTCTGCTTGTTGAACTACGATTGTGAGGTTTAGTTCCTGGAGGATATCAGTATAGTTGCGAACCAGCTTGGCTCCTTCTTGAATAAGACGGTTGGTTCCTTGGCTGGCCGGAGAGAGGATGCTTCCCGGGATAGCGAAGACCTCTCGATTCTGTTCCACTGCCTGATGAGCCGTAATCAAAGCCCCGCTTCTTTCTCCAGCTTCTACTACCAATACCCCCAGGCTCAAGCCACTCATAATTCGATTACGGAGCGGGAAGTTCTCAGCCCTCGGCTTGACGCCCAAAGGATGTTCACTTACTAGAGCGCCGTGCTCCACAATAGCTTGAGCCAGTTTGGCGTTTTCTCCGGGATAGACGATATCAAGACCGGAGCCGAACACTGCCATGGTTTTACCACCGGCTTCAAGAGCAGTCCTATGAGCCACAGAGTCTATTCCTCGGGCTAATCCGCTGACTATAGTGATTTTACTGTGGACTAGGTCGGCCACAAGTTCCTCAGTTACCTGTCTGCCATATACAGTGGGGCGACGGGTACCGACTATTGCCAGGCAGGGCTCATCCTCGGCTGGGAGGCTGCCCCTCACATAAAGCACCGGGGGATAATCATAAATTTGTTTTAATCTGGCAGGATAAAGAGGGTCCTCATAGATAAGTGGCTTTACTCTATGGCGTTCCAGTTTTTCCATCTCCTCGTCCAGTGAGATTCTCGGGCGCAGGGATACCAGCGCGTCTATGCTTCTTGAATCCAGTCCTGCTTGTTTTAGCTTGCCTTCAGGAGCTCCCCAGGCGGCCTGTAAACTGCCGAAGCACTCTTTTAGCTGGGAAATCCGTACGCGGCCGATCCCGGCTATTCCGGAAAAAGCCACCCAATATTTCAGTTCGTCAACACTTATCATATAAATCCTTGCTGGATTTTAGCATAACTTACCCTACCAAAGAGCACTATTGACACCGTGCAGTAGCTATGATACGCTAAAATAAATTGTGACTCGCTTGATGGGAAACCGTTTAATTGTCACCGTGATCCTGAGTGAAGCAAAAGGGGAGAGTTTTCGAATTCTCCAGTCAACCCGGCGTATCTCAAAATGGAAGAGGGAATTATTAGAAAGACTTGATGGGAAAAGGAGGTGAAAAATGGGCACAGCTGAGCCCTTACCAATTAATATAGTTGACTTAAGTCTAGCTACGATGGTGCTGCTTCTGGGGATTTTTTTCATCATCGTGGGCATAATAATAGCTGGTGTAATATATCGGGAGTCTCGTGAGTGGAGAAAGATGATATTACCCATGTTTGATAGGGACTCCTCTGTGATAGCCCCAGAATCCTCCGAGGAACCAGGCGGGTTAACACCGCGAATGGCTACCTTTGGTAAGGAAATATTTAACCGGCTCTTTACTCATATGGATGTCGCTGGTTTGCTGGGCGGTGCCGCCACGGTCGTCCTGGGCATAATCACGATCTTGATATCTCTTCAGATCGGATCTTGATATCTCTTTATATCGAACAGCAGGTTAACGTCACAAATCCTGGTCTCTGGCATAGAGGTATTTGGTTGAGTCCTTGATCTCACGCGG
>JBFEMR010000014.1:0-12601 GCA_041551495.1 Dehalococcoidia bacterium | reverse complement strand
GCATTTTGTCTTGCTTTGGCTACAATCTCTTTGATATTCAATCCCTGGCTCCGAAGAGCCTCTAGATGATTATCCTTAATGAGAATGCCATCGCCCAAATTCATACGGTGATTTTTCCCACCACCCACCATTACGGCATACTTTTCCAGCGATCTCAAGCCCGGAGTGGTTTTTCTGGTATCCATAATGTGCACCGGTAAACCCTCGACTCTTTCTACATAACGATTGGTTTCAGAGGCAATGCCACTCAAGTGCTGGAGAAAATTCAGGGCTACTCTCTCAGATTTGAGAATGCTGGTAATGCTTCCTGATACTTTAGCCACTTTCGTGCCCGGCTTAACCCTAGTCCCATCTTCTAGAAAAACCTCCAAGTTTAACTCTGGATCAACTCGATGAAAAACTTGTTCGGCCACTCCTATGCCAGCCAGAATGCCTCCCTCTGTAGCCATGATAAAACCAACTCCTTTTTGATCGCTGGTTAGCAAGGCTTCAGTAGTTACGTCACCCATGCCAAGATCTTCAGCTAAGGCGCCGTCGATAATTTCTTCAATCTGAGACTTATTTGGTAGCATTTTTTTTGAAAACAATGTGCCGCTGCCATTCTGGCGAAGTTTGTGGAAAATCTGTGCGAAAATGAGCTCCGCGACTTTCTTTGCGGAGTAAAGCAGCTTCGGTGACGAGCCTGGCACATAACACCAAATTATTTAGTTCATAGGAAGGCCGGTCACTGGGTTGAGGCAGGAAACTTTCCCAGGTGGCAAAAATGTCCGCCGCCTCCTTAAGACCTTCACCCGAACGAATGATTCCTACTTTATCCCACATTAGCGACTGTAGATTGGGCAGATTAACGGAGAGCGTCTTGGATAGCATTTTTCTATCGGGTAGATGATAGGAAATTGCTTTATCGTTCCGTCCCTCACAATGACCGGGAGGACTAGTCATTTCAGTTCTTTGTACCACCCTCTTGCTGAAAACAACTGACTCAAGCAAAGAATTTGATGCCAGCCTGTTAGCACCATGTACTCCGGTACGTGCTGTCTCACCAGCAGCAAACAACCCGGAGATATTTGTCTCTCCCCAATTATTAACATTAACCCCTCCCATAAGGTAGTGGGCAGCCGGAGCAACGGGGATAAGTCCCTTGGTGATATCCAGACCATGGTCTCGACAGAAGCGATATATATGAGGAAAGCGTGTGGTAATCAACCGAGACGGCAAATGTGTAACGTCGAGAAAAACTCTATCGCTGTGAGTTTTATTCATTTCATAAACAATACTACGAGCTACTATGTCCCTGGTCGCCAGTTCGACCTCAGCAGTATAATCCGGCATGAAACGATGCCCTTCCACATTTTTAAGTATGCCGCCCTCCCCTCTGACTGCTTCAGAGATGAGGAACGGAGCTACTCCTGGTAAGTGAAGAACAGTAGGATGAAACTGGAAAAATTCTATATCGCATATTTCGGCGCCGGCTTTGAATGCTGAAGCTATCCCGTCACCGGTGACTACATCGGAGTTGGTTGTATATTTAAACAGCTTGCCGGCACCGCCGGTAGCCAAGATTAGGTACTTGCAATGATAGTCCTCCACAGAGCCAGTGCGGCAATCAAGAGCTTTCACGCCAATTACCCTGCCATTCTCAATTAAAATCTCGCTAGCCAGGCAATTCTCCAAGACTTTAACGGGAGTAGAGCGTACCTGCCGACTCAAGGTAACCTCGATATGTTCGCCGGTGGCGTCCCCACCGGCATGCATTACCCGCGACACAGTATGAGCCGCCTCCCTCGTTAACGTAATTTCACCATCTAAAGTATCAAAGGGCACTCCAAATTTGATTAAGTCAGCAATGCAATCAGCAGCCTCATCGGTCAAAATGCGTACTGATTCAGCATCGGATAAGCCAGCCCCAGCGGATATAGTGTCTTTGAAATGCAATTCAGGGGAATCATCTTTGCCCATGGCAACAGCAATACCCCCTTGAGCATATCGGGTGTTGCAATCATCTATATTTCCCTTGGTTAAGATAAGGACACTGCCTCGTTCTATGGCGAGCAAGGCAATATAGAGTCCAGCAATGCCACTGCCAACTATAATATAATCACAGTAATTTGTTTTCACTTTTTCGCCATACCCAGTAATCTACCAATCTTCTTATTGCTTGTGCCGCACTCTGAGGAGAAGCGAAAACAGCCAAACCCTGGTCGATGATTTGCCGTCTCGTTTCAGCAATAGCCCGCCATTTCCAACTCTTCATCTCATCTAAACCAATTTCTCCTGTTTCTATGACGCAAATCAAAGGTTTTCCATTCCTCTTAAGTGCCAGTACACTTTGTACAAAGTCTGGTGCTAATGCCTTTTCCCATATATCATCAGGCAGAGGGTCATCCTGAGTCAAATTAGCAACAAAGAGATTATATCCCTCTTCATCACTAAGCCATTCTGACAGGTTTGCGTCTGCCATAAGTCCGCCCTGAAAGAGAGAAAAATCCATAGGGTTTCGGATCCAATCCCACAGTCTCGGTGCTTTTTCTCTAAGTTTTCTTCTGAACTCCGTAGAGAATTCCGGTAGCTCGAAGCCTTCCTCCTCCCAGACGTCAGCTGAGACCATACTCTTCCCACCTCCACCGCCGGCAATGATTACCCTCTTGCCCGTAATCGGCGGCAAAAATGTAAAGGCAACAACCTGGTCTATTAGCTCCTGGAAATTACCGACCATAACAGCTCCATATTGCTTTAGCACTGTCCTCCACACATCGATAGAGCCCGCCAGTGATGCAGTATGTGAGAGAGCTAATTGTGCCCCCGCTCTACCCCTTCCCCCTTTGAGGATTATCACTGGCTTCCTTTTCGCAGCTAGCGCCAATGACTCAGCGAATCTCCTGCCATCTTTAACTCCCTCAATATAGGAAGCAATTATTCCTGTCTCATTGTCAGAGGCAAGATAATCCAATAGCTCAACCGCATCAATATCTGAGGCATTGCCATAGCTGATAACTTTGCTGAACCGGACTCCTCTTAAACCGGCGTAGCGGACAAATTCTGCAGCTCCCCCGCCGCTTTGAAAAAATCCCCCTACCGATCCGCTTTTTGTGGGTAGTTCATAGTTAAAAGACAACCCTAACTTTGGGTAATAGATTCCCATACAATTCGGCCCGAGTATCCTAATGCCCAGTCTTCTCGCTTCTTCCAGGATTTCATTTTGAAGCTTCGTCTCTTTTTTTCTCCCCGTCTCTTTCAGCCTGGCTGTAAATAGATGGACCAGCTTTACATTTTTTTTACCACAGTCCCCAAGTAAAGAGAGGACACTTTCGGCAGGCACGCAGGAGATTACATAGTCCACGCTTGACTCGGGGATTTCCGTTATCCTGGGATAAACTTTAAGTCCGAAAATCTCATTTAACGTTGGATTCACTGGATAAAGTTTGCCCTGGTAGCCGTGGTCTATAAGGAAACGGGTGAATTGGTATCCGCCAGAAACTGGGTTTAAAGAAGCCCCTGCGATAGCAACATTACTGGGAGAAAAAAGTCGGCCTAGAGAAAAATCTTTAGGCATAAATGTCAGAATACCCCACTACCAGTCTCCTCAACTTCCTGTTTGCCAAGTATACTGTTTCTGGCAACCTTCATTGTTGCCCCCGACTCTATCTTAATAATTGCAGTTTCTTCACCAAGACTTTCAATTTGTCCGTAAATCCCGCCGGCTATAATTACCCTGTCTCCCGTCCTCAATTCTGACATCATCGCCTCGTGCTGTTTTTGCTGCTTCTGTCTCGGTCTGATCATCAAGAAATACATAATGGCAAAAATTGCTACCAAAAAGATAATCATTCCCCATGTTTCCATAATATACCCTCCTTTAATTATTTATTTTTTACATCGCCTACAAGAGACCAAGGACTGGTTTTCTCAATCTTCACTTTTACCAATTCGCCCAGCCAATCACCAGCATCTTCAAAGAATACCAGCTTATTACTGCGAGTGCGCCCAAACCATTTTCCACCCTTAGTGCCCTCTACCAACACCTCCACCTGCCCGCCCTGGAGTTCCGAATTAATTTCACCAGCTATAGTTGCTTGAAGTTCCTCAATCCTATGGAGTCTTTCCTTTTTCACTTCTGCAGGAACGCTGTCCTGATACTCCCGACAGGCGATAGTGTCCGGGCGAGGAGAATAAGCCGCTACATGAACGACGTCAAACCTCATCTCCTTTACCAGAGACAGGCTGTGCTCAAATTGCTCTTCTGTTTCGCGGGGGAAGCCAACGATTAAGTCCGTGCTCAGAGATAGTTGAGGGACCTTGCGGCGAATGGAGTGAACAAGCTCTCTATATTGTTCCACTGTATACCCTCGCCTCATAGCCTTCAATATATCATCGTCACCAGCTTGAACAGGCAGTTCCAGATGTTCACAAACTCTGTTTAGAGAAGCAATATCTTCAATGAGCTTTAAGTTTATATCCTTGGGATGATTTGTCAGAAAGCGAATCCGAACAAGGTCGTCTATTTTACTCAATTCTTTAAGCAAATCGGCAAGGTCGGGATGCCCCGGTAAATCATGTCCGTAGGAATCTACGTTCTGTCCCAGTAATGTTATCTCTTTTGCACCTTGTCCAACTACTACTTCTACTTCACAGACTATTTCCTTCATAGGGCGACTCACCTCCCTGCCTCTCCTATAGGGTACAATGCAATATGAACAAAAATTATTACAGCCCTGGATGATGGGGATAAGAGCGCATGGTGAAGCCGCTGTACAGCCATTATTGCTATGGCAGTAGAGCGATCGACGTTCAATCGGTATCCCATGCCTTTGCCCCCATTCGATTAGCTCAGGGTAATCCCCGGGCTTAAACAACAAGTCAACGTGAGGAAATCTTCCCTGCAATTCTCGTTTATGTGAATTGACAAAGCACCCGGTAACAAGTATTTGGAGACTGGGGAATTTACTCTTTATGCCCTTGAGTAAACCCAGCGTACCTATAACCTTGTTTTCAGCATTTTGCCTTACCACGCATGTATTGAGAACCACCAAATCAGCATTGGAAAAAGATTCTACTGCCTGACAGCCGGCAGAATTCAAGAGTTCAGCTATTTGCTGAGACTCCGCCTTATTCATCTGGCAGCCGATGGTCCAAATATAATAACGTGGCAAAATACTCCCGTTTTTACTTCAGCACATATCTACACGATGATTATATCATCCAGAGATCGATTCGACATATGCTCAGTGGATCATGTTTGGGTGAATTAAGTGAAAGCCACAACTGGCAACTAGGTTGTGTCCAGTCATGGCGCTGGAATCATCCGAAGCCAGAAACACGATACAGGCCGCTATTTCAGATGGTTCGGCTATTCTCTTCAAGGCATTATTATCCGTGATTTTACCCATCATTTCCTCATAGGAAATACCGGCATCATCAGCAGAGACCTTCACCCAGTCCTCGAATTCTTGAGTCCGAGTAGCACCAGGACTAATGCAGTTAACACGGATACCGAATCTACCGGCTTCGATAGCTAGGGTTTCCGTGAGGCCGATGACGCCCCATTTGCTGGCGGCATATGGGCTTTCTTTGGGGACTCCAGATATTCCGGCTACGCTGCTAATGTTGATAATATTGCCGCTTTTACGGGGAATCATATATTTAAGTGCCTCTCGAGAACAAAACATAATCCCAGTCAGATTTATCGCCAAACTATCGTGCCACTCCTTCAATTTCATATCCACTACGTCAGCGTTATTAAAAGTACCCCTGGCAGCATTATTCACCAATATATCAATTTGTCCAAAGTCTTTAATAGTCTGAGCCAGCATACTCTTGACCTGCTCATAGTCAGAAATATCGGCTTGTATCGCTCTCACCTTACCGCCTCTAGACTTGATATCATCAGCTGCCTGTTCTAATCTGGGGAGATTACGGGCGGCTATGACTACGACCGCTCCTTCGTTAGCTAAAGCTATACTAATAGCCTTCCCAATACCTGTTCCCCCACCAGTAACAATCACCACTTTATCTTTTAGTTTCATAGAACCTATCCTCCTTGATTATTTTCAACTCTCAGTAACCATACCCTAATATTCACGCCAGTTCCAGTTCATGTCCCCTTTGAACACATTTGCGTTCATTTCATTACTGATGAAGAGATTGGCTTCCGGGAAGCGTTTAACCATGGCGTAATAAAAGCTGGCCACATCCTTTGTTCTTGCCAGTTCTTCTTCAGTAGCGACAATATATTCCTTGGTAAAATCAAAAGAGCTGGAGTCAAAGGGCATACCCGGTTTCTGGTGACCGGGAATGATTACCTCGGCATTCATTTTCTCCAATCGCTCAATATCCCGTATCCATTGCTGTCGTTCTTCCGCAGTAAGCTCGCATGTAAAAGGATGAGCTTGATTGAAAAGGACATCGCTGCCGTACAGAGTTTTTATTGAAGGAATCCAGACTACCGTATTATATTTCATGTCACCCATCACTTCGGGAATAATATCGATACGTTCCCCTTCCAGTTCCAAGTAGTTCTCGGTGAGAGATTCGATTTTGGCCGTTTTTCTGGGTACGTTTATAACACCTATCACTTTTTCCCAGTGCTCCATCTTGCCAAAAAATTGTTTATTTATGACACTGGCTACTGAAGGTAGAGCCACAACCCGGGCTTTCGGGAAGGCTTCCGCAATAGTACCCAGTCCAAAGTAATGGTCGGGATGCGCATGTGTAATGTAAATCGTTTTAAGATATTTGCCTGTCTCCAATATTTCTGCAATTACTCGGTGGGCATTCGATAATGTCCATTGTGCGTCAATAAGAACAGCATCAGTTTTACCTGTCACGATTACCGAGGCAACTTCGAAACCACTTTCGTCGCTGAAGAAGACTTTAGTTGCCAATGAGTTCCGTCCATGCTTACTAAGTCTCAATTCCATAAACTAGCTCCTTGCTAAAAAAGTTATTCTACTTTAGAAACATCGGCGTAGATCAAGATAAAATATCCCAATTGCAATACTTGTTGATGCATTACCTGTTTGCTCGAATCTGCGAATGACGAAAAATATTGTTACCTGGCTTCAGCTAAGCGACGATTATATCATCTAGCGGTCGCTTAGGCACATGGTGAACGCCTTCAATGTCACGCCAGTACTTGGTCTCCCCGTTTGGACCGACTGACTCAATCACGACCTTTTCTCTGGGCTTGCCCAGGACCAGGACAAGTAGTATCTCATATCTCGACGATATGTTCAAAGCTTTACGAAGTTCTTCTCTATCTATTGAGGCAATAATACAGCCACCCAAGCTTTTCTCGGTGGCTCCCAGTAGAATATTCTGTGCTGCAATACCGGCGTCATAAGCCAAGAATCGGCTTCTAACCGTATCCCCGAGAATAATAATGTATGCCGCTGGTCTCTCCCCTTCACTGGGACCCGACCAGTCTTTAAGGTACGCACCCAAAACTAGATGTGGAAATATCAGCGAATTTCTTTCAGGCTCACATGAAAGGATATATTTAAGTGGTTGGGCATTCATTGCCGATGCCGATAGTCGGGCAAGGTCGACAAGCTCCTTTAATGTATCAAGTTTTATGTCAACCTCTTCATAAAACCGCCTATAGCTTCTGTTCTTTATTATTAAATCCCGTATCATCCTGCCCTCTTCAAATCATTCTCATTGGGCCATTTTCAGAATTCCTGCCCCATGCATCCTTCCCTCCTTGAGCAGAATCAAGGCTTCGTTAGCCTCTTCTAAGTTAAATTCTTGTGTTTCAGGGACAATGGGAATCTCGGCAGCTAACGGTAGAAATTCCTTAGCATCCCTTCTGGTAACATTGGCCACACTTTTCAGTTCTTTCTCATACCAGACATGCTCGGCATAGTCCAATTCCGGTATGGGTGTAGTTTTACGAATGGCATTTATGACCACCCTTCCCCCTTTCTGCAGATTATTTAATGCTTGGCGAACCGGCTCGCCCACAGGAGTGAAGTCGATAGCGCAGTTAAGCTTTTCCGGTGGAGTATCGTCCGTTGCCCCAACCCAATCTGCCCCCAATTTTCTGGCTAAGTTCTGGTGTTCTTTTTGTTTGGGTCGGGTAAAAACGAAAACCCTGCCATTGGGATATTTATGCTTAGCTACCTGGATGATAATATGGGCGGAGGCTCCGAAGCCATAAAGTCCAAGCACTCCACCATCTTCCATTCCGGAAAGCCTTAAAGCCCGGAATCCAACAACACCGGCACACAGCAGTGGAGCGGCTTTCAAATCCGTAAACCTTTCCGGAATCGGATAAGCATAATCCTCTGATACTACAGTATATTGAGCATAGCCACCGTAGGTATCTTTCCCCGTCCATTTTGCCTTATCGCAGAGATTTTCCTCGCCTTTCATGCAAAATACACAACGACCACAAGCCCAGTTAATCCAGGTAATTCCCACTCTATCGCCTTTGTTGAATTTGCCTGCTCCCGGCCCTAGGCTTTCCACCCTACCAACAATTTCATGGCCTAAAATCATGGGTAATCTTAAAGGAGAAACTCGTCCTTCAATTTCGTCGATTTCAGTGTGACAAACACCACAAGTAGAGACCTTGATTAGAATTTGATTCCGTTTGGGAATAGGTGTTGGTAATTCCACTAGCTTCAGAGGTTTTTCTTCAACTGATGAGATTCTATCAAGTAACATCGCTTTCATTTTTTACCTTACCCCTTTATAGGCAGCAAAGCATTAAGCTGCTTTTATGATATATTTCAGTGCTCGCTAAATAGCCCCGGTACTCCCTCATACCAGGAAAATACTTTCATAGAGATTCTCGGAGATTTCCGTAAAATTCTCCCTATAAAGCTTCACTGTTTCAGGAAGATAGTCCAGAATATCTTGCGCTGTTATCCCGTCTTCACCTTTATCCACAGCGGCTATATCCCCAGCAAATCCATGGATAAACACACCCATCCTCACTGCATCCTCAAGGACTAATCCTAGACCATGCATGGCGGCGATTGTGCCCGTTAGTACGTCGCCACTCCCGGCCGTAGCCATCCCAGAATTTCCGCTTACGTTGATGAAGACGGTCCCGTCCGGATAGCCTATAAGGGAATGGGCTCCCTTTAAAATAATTACAGCGTTGAGTTCCTTTGCTGTACGCTGCAATACGTCTATCTTATTTTTATTTATCTCGCCTATCTCCATTTTAGCTATTCTAGACATCTCACCCAGGTGAGGGGTTAGTATCGTTGGTGCCTTCCTCCTTTTTATTTTTTCCATATCTTCAGCAATGGCAGTAATCCCATCGCCATCTATAATCAGAGGCTTGTCGATTTCCGGGGCAAGATTCTGAGCCAGCTCCTGTGTCTCCTTGACCAGAGAAAGACCTGGACCCAGGACCACCAGATCTACCGTCTGGGAAAATTTTAAAAGCTCTTCCTTGTTTTCCAGTGCTATGCTTCCCGAAGGCGTCTCTTTTTGTGGAACAAAAACAATCTCGCTTCCTTTACTTGCCAGGAATGGCCAAATCGTTTTAGGTGCTGCTAGATAGGAAAGCCCACCTCCAGCTTTGAGGAAAGAAAGGGCTGAGAAGTATGGAGCACCAAGATAGCTCGAGGAACCGGCAACAAACAGAGCCTTTCCATAGCTACCTTTGTGAGTATCTGTGGCTCTTTGCGGAAGCTCTACTGGATTATTTATTGCCACTTTTATGGAATTGGTATTATAGAGGGCAGGCGGGAAAGATATATGTGAAAGATACAACTTGCCGCAGTGCTCATAACCGGGATAAATCATATTCCCCACTTTGGGAAGACCGAATGCCACGGTATAATCTGCCTCTACTGCCACACCCATCACCTCCCCCGTATCACCATTTATACCTGAAGGAATATCCACACTGAATACTGTACATTGGCTCTCGTTTATCAGTTGAATAACATCTTTGTATAGCCCGTTGACGTTCCGGACAAGACCTGTGCCGAATACGCAATCTACGACGGCGTCACAATCAAAGAGTTCAGCTATGACCGATTCAATTGAATTAATTCTGGAAATCTCTATTGGCATCCTCGACACTATTTCAAAGTTTTTTATCGCCGCCCCTTTGAATTTGGCTTCATCGTCGAGGAGAAAGATTTTTACCTCACCGCCGTCGGAATGAATCTTTCTGGCCACAACCAACCCATCTCCACCATTATTGCCACCTCCGCAAAAGACTACGAATTTGTTATTCTTTATTCCCAATTCCTGCGATATGACGAAGTGAACTGCCTGCCCTGCGTTCTCCATCAAAAGGTCTTGCGATAAGCCAAATTCTTCCGTAGCACGCCTATCCAGGTCTTTCATTTCATCCACTTTGGCTACTTTCATTTTCACCCCCTTGCTAGAGATTGACACCAAGTTTATATAGTATAATACACCTATTCCTTGGATAGCCAACATGGGCAAGAAAATTAAGATAACAGCAGGGAAGATTGAAGCAGAAGCCGAGCTGAATGATACCGGAATTGCGAAGGCGATTTGGGAAACGCTACCTTTGCAGGGACATGTCAATCTCTGGGGGGATGAAATATATTTCTCGATTCCACTTGACCTTGAGCTAGAGGCTGGACAAGAATTGGTAAGCACAGGAGATTTAGGTTACTGGCCTGCCGGAAATGCATTCTGTATCTTCTTTGGGCCAACGCCTATAAGCCAGAGTGGTGAAATTCGCGCAGCAAGCCAGGTTACCATTTTCGGTAAAATCATCAGCGACGCCACCGTATTAAAAAAAACATCCACAGGAACGGAAATCAACATCTCGAGAAAGGAATAGTTTATTGAATATCATTTTGGAGGGAGGTACGTTGAAAAGCAAAGCAACGAATAAGCAAGTAGTGGTTATTTTAGGTAGCCCGAGGAAAAAGGGGAATAGCTCCACATTAGCAGCACGGATTTCCCGAGGGGCGAAATCCACCGGCGCGGAAGTGGAAACTTTGTTTCTTCAAGACCTGAAAATCAGCCCGTGCAGAGGTTGTGACACTTGCCAGACACATGATAGCAAAGGATGTGCAATCAAAGACGACATGCAGGAAATATATCCGAAGTTAATAAAAGCAGACGCCTGGGTCATTGCCAGCCCGGTTTATTGGTTTACAATGTCCGCACAGACAAAGATATTCATGGATCGCTGTTATGCGCTCCCTGCCTATATAAAAAATCCTTTCGCAGGCAAGCGGATCGCTATAGCAATGAGTTACGGGGATATCGATGCGGTCAAATCCGGATGTGTGAATGCATTGCGAACATTTCAAGACGCCTTTAGATACACAGGATCTAAGATAGTTGGTATGGTTTACGGAAGTGCGATGAAGGCCGGTGAGATTGTAAATAACAAGGTGTTGATGCGGGAAGCTGAAGAATTGGGGAAACTGCTGGTCAGTCGTTAGCAGGACATCAATGGCCAATCACTGATGTCCTATCTCTCAAGTATACTCAGAGTCACTTATTTCAACTATAACAGATTGGCGTTATGAACATTTGCTGTTACGCTAGCGATCCTTTTAGTATTACCATGATGCACGGAGGTATAGGTAATCAGAGCTTTCATTACTAGTTGTCTTCCGTAATGCAGATTTAAGTTGGGCGGCCAAGATTCTCTCGAACTAGAACTAACGAACTGCCCCAGACAATTACTGATGGCAATTCACAGATTTCCAATACAGGCTCGCAAGGTAAAAAGGATATATATAAGAATATTGCGGTTTCCGGTTTAGTTACCGGCTTAAAAGACCTGACATAGCAAGTACGGATGTGATATCCAGTTTAAATCCCGGCCCCATACTGGTGGACAAAAACGCACTTCTAATATACTGTCCTTTAGCCCCACTGGGTTTTGCTTTAACAATAGCTTCCACCGCCGCTGCCAGGTTCTCCAGGATTTTATCCTTATCAAAACTGATTTTACCAATAGGCAAATGAATAATAGCTGTTCTGTCTAAACGAAATTCGGCTCTACCCTTACGAGCTTCATTCACAACTCGAGCTAAATCCTGAGGCGGTACTACTGTTCCAGACTTTGGATTCGGCATCAAACCTCGCCTGCCTAATATTTTCCCAAGCTTGGCTACTTTCGGCATCATGTCAGGCGTGGCAACAGATACATCAAATTCAAGCCAGCCACCTTCAATTTGTCTAATAAGATCGTCTGCTCCGGCATAGTCAGCACCTGCTTCTTCTGCCAGCTTTACCCCCTCACCCTGGGTAAAAACGAGCACTCGTGTCTTCTTCCCAAGTCCATTAGGCAATAGAATTACACCGCGCACTTGCTGGTCAGCACTGCGAGGATCGACTCCCATCTTCAAATGGAGTTCAACGGTCTCATCAAATTTGGCATAGGAAGCTTCTTTAGCCAACTTAATCGCTTCTTCAGGAGAATAGGTCTTCGTTTTATCTACAAGTTTACTAGCTTCCTGGTATTTCTTACCGTGTTTTTCCACTTGATTGTATCCTTTATAATTTATTCTATCTCAACTCCCATGCTCCGAGCTGTGCCAGCAACAATGCTTGCTGCTTTCTCAATATCAGTTGTATTGAGGTCCTTCATTTTATTCCGTGCGATTTCATAAACCGCATCTTTACTTATCTTGCCGACTTT
>JBFEMR010000013.1:0-12687 GCA_041551495.1 Dehalococcoidia bacterium | reverse complement strand
ATACATCTAACTATTCAGCAAAGTGCGAGTCAAACTTTTTTCCTCAGTTGGCGGAGGGGGTGGGATTCGAACCCACGTTCGCCAAAAAGGCGAAAACGGTTTTCAAGACCGCCACCATAAACCACTCGGTCACCCCTCCTAGCTTCAAATTCTACTTCAAAATACCCTCTTCAAGCAATTCTACTGACGCTTCAATAGCCCCTCTACTAGACTTTTTTACAACATGGATAATATTTGCGCAGTGAATCAAAGTTTCACGGGTAAGCAGATGGGACAGGTTGTGAAAGCACTATTACAGGACAAAACACAATCCGCAGGTGTGAAAATATAATGTTTTACCTATCGAGGGGATCTTTATATATTTATTCTTCTCAGTTTCCATAGATTTTCTCGTCGCTTTGGCCGGTCTTATTTTTTCAACTTTTATCTTTTATACATCTTGATATTTCTATCCCGGCATACTCTCATCCTTTTTTTGGCCTCCTGTATTCAAGAAAGCCTAGGCGTAGGCTACAATATTTATACTGAAATTATGAAGGCTTATATGGTAAGATTAAGATTGTATAGTATACACAAAAGTCTGGTTTGGGATGTTTATCTGGGATGGATACTGCCAATCTACCTCATATCGGAGGATAAAATTTGATTCTTAACCTATTACTTAAAGAGATATGGTAATAGAAATCGGTTATCATGCTCAAGGAGGAGGGGAAAATGGTAAAGGTTATTGAAGGCTATGAACTGAGAAAGGGTGCAGATATACAATCTCTGTTTTTAAAACTCAGGTCATATGCCATGACATTTCCAGGTTTCATCAGTGTTGAGCATATTCGAAGCGTGAAAGGTACTTCTATTTCCGCTCTATTGTACAATTGGGATAGGATTGAGAATTGGGAGGCATGGGAGAGTGCAAAGCTTAGACAACAGATATTACAAGAGGCAGACGCATACTTGGTATCGAAGCCGAGGGTAACAATATACACGGTAATGCCCACATCAGCTTGGACTTATACTGGATACAAATCATAATTGAGGCAATTGTGAATCTATAATAGCGGAGCTTTTATACTTCGTAGCGGGGATGTCTGGTTTAAGTAGATTAAAAGCCTAATCCGGCTTTTACGATCTGTGTCCCTCCAGGGTTAGTTTGGTGAGAGAGCGTTAACAGGCATAGGTTGTGGTAAGAATCAGGAATGTTAAGCGTCGTCCACTGTGATACATGGGAAGACAACTCTGAAGGGAACCTCCTTTTTATGCAGTGATTGATATAGACGTAAGGCTTCATTTGTCTCTAAGGGGGTGATTTTATTAATCTCACCTGGTAATAGTGTTTGATATTGAGCAAAGAAATTACCATTTGGTGTTCTGAATAAAAATGTATTACGGCCATTTTGCTCGAAGTGATGGCCATTCCAGTATTCGTCATGGGCTATTAGTGTGGCTGTGTCTGTCCGGTAGCGCTTATCTGCAGCAACCCAGATCATATTTTGTGGTTGCATCGACTCACCTCCATTTATACTTTTAGCTCAGGCCATACGAGCATTTCCGTGGCCTTGCCATTATCTATCTATATTATAACTCAAGAATGCACTTTATTGTTACGCCATAGCTGGTTCTTACCAATTAGCTTCAATTTGATAATTTGACCTTTATTCTAGTTGACTATAAAATAGAATCGGGTAAGTAAACCGGGTGGCCGCCCTGGTTCTAAGTAACCAGAGAGGAAAGTCCGAGCTCCACCGAGCATGGTGCTGGGTAACACCCAGGAGGGGTGACCCTACGGAAAGTACCACAGAAATACACCGCCAGCGGCCGGTTTAACCGGTGCGGGTAAGGGTGAAATGGTGAGGTAAGGGCTCACCAGCAACCAGGAGACTGGTTGGCTAGGCAAACCCCACCAGGAGCAAGACCGAATAAGAGGGCTCAACTACTCTGAAGTCTTAGGAGTTTAGGGTAAGTTTAAGGTGCTCGGCCGAGACCCTCGGGTTGGTCGCTTGACCCTGATGGCAACATCAGGGCTAGATGGATGGTCATCACTCCGTACGGAGTACAGAACTCGGCTTATAGGTTTACTTGCCCGAAAATATTTTCAGACTCATACATAACAAAGGACAAAGATGAGACGCAAGCCTTGATTAGGGGATTATCGAAGGAAAAGCAAGGGGAAAAATAGCATCTCAGCAGCCATAAACCAGTTTGTTAAACTAGTGTTCACGTTATAAAATAATAATGTATGGATGACATCTCCCCAGAGCTTCGTGATTTTGTTCTCTTTTGTGCCCAGCGACGCAGTCCCGAGTGGCCGGCTATTTATGATGAAATGACCAGCGTAGCCGGAAGGAAATTGTTCCAGGGGTTAGGCTACAAAGACCTCAAACAGCTGGGTTTATCATTCTCGCTATCAGGTATGGATAAAACCATCCAATTGGTGAAACAAATTACCTCCCAAAACCCACAGTAAAAAGCGTTTTGCAGTCTTCCACCTAAGATAAATATACTCCTAACAAACTTGAGATTATCTCCCGCTGATTACATACATCAATCTCCAATGTAGTTTAAGGAGACCTTGCATGCGAATAGTTATCCTTGCCGATACCCATGTACATATGCTTGAACAACTTCCTAAAAAGATAATTAATGCCCTCTCCACGGTGGATTTAATAATCCACGCTGGAGATTTCACCGATGTAAAGTTACTCGATGAACTGAGACACTTGAAAGAGGTGAAAGCAGTTCAGGGTAACATGGATTCGATGGGAATAAAGATTCTACTCCCGGTCAAGGAAATAGTTGAAGTAGAGAATAAACTAATCGGTATAACTCATGGCTCAGGCAGTCCTTGGGGAATAGAGGGGAGAGTAAAGAAAATATTTGAATCAAATCCGATTGACGTTATTGTCTATGGACATTCTCACCGATCCCAAAACACGGTTGTCGATGGTATTCTTTTCTTCAACCCCGGCAAAGCCACAGACTCTTTTGGCATTCTCACGATCAATGGGGAGGTCACAGGAGAAGTAATCAGCTCTCGCTGATTACTGTTTATCGTCTTATCACGATGGAGCTATAGCCGACTACCTGTGAGAAATCACCACTAGTATCTCCGCTCGTCGCATATTTTAATAAACCTGCTTTTTGGGCTTTCATTTCTTTGGCTGCGACAATAGCTGACGCGACCGGTCCATATCCGCACATTGTACAATTAAGGTTTTTACAACGCTTGTATAACTCTTCCTCGTCAAGGGTAACTATGGCTTCAATTACAGAAGCATCCTTTTCCACAGCTACAGAATGAGGCTCATAATGTGTAAAATCACTGCTGGCGATAATTATTAAGTTATCTCCTGCCTGGGAAATAGCTTTCCCCACCGCCCGAGCTGTTTCTATATCTTGAGCCAGCATACTTATGGGTATAATTTTTACCTTCTTATAGAGGTGTTGGAGCCATGGTAGTTGTACCTCAACACTGTGCTCATGTATGTGAGCAGTCTCGTCTACTTTAAGTACATCCCCCAAAAGTCTCTGGGTAAGCTCCTTGTTTATCTCCACTTCACCCAACGGCGTGTTCCAGCTAACTCCTGCCCATAGAGAAACAGGATACCCGTATCCGGTGTGATTAGGACCAAGTATGACTGCGGTATCGAAAATTCCATCTTCAGCTAGTTTACTATAGGCATGGGCTGCTATTGGTCCCGAGTAATAGTAGCCAGCATGGGGGACAACGATAGCCACAATCTCCCTTATTCCTTTGCTATTTACTTGGGGGATAGCTCCAGGTCCAAGCTCATGTTTGTAGCACCATTCAATTTGGCGTTCTAATTCTTTGGCAGTACCGGCATAAAACATACCGGAAACAGCAGGTTTTCTTACCTCCATGAGACGCCCCGTAGCGTAGGATTAGGTCTTATGCTCTCTTCCTTGCCCTTTTCCTGGTTTTTTTCTTGACTTCCTGAGTCTCTCCCTTGGTCCTTTCTTTGCTCTCCTCTGCAAGCTTCTCTATCTCCAACCTGGCTTGGTCACGGTACCAGCGGTGTATCTCGTCCAGAGCCGGGGGGAAGATACTGAATACCTCTATGTCACCGGGGAATTGCACCGAGTGTCCCTCCCTAATGAATAAAAGGCCCGTTTCATCATCTTTAAGCGTCTCGCTTATCTTGGTAGCCATTAATTCGTTTCTCCGTTTAGTTGCCTCTGTATAAAATTCAGTAACTTTACCGGCTACTTTATCGCTTATAAAACCAAGCATGAGACATCTCTGCCAATCCATTGTCTCCTCAAATAATTCCCTCTCTTCAACTGCTTCTAATACCGCACCATTATCACACTGAGTTTTGGCAAGTTGATAACTACTTGGGTTCAACCTCTCCATGATTTTCATACCACCTTCACCAGATTGAAATATTGATTCGTGGTAGATGCGATTTACCTGTCCTATCTTTGATGCTAAATTGTTCAACTGTTCTGCTACTTGTTGCCAATAACGGCTACATTTTTCTTTGTATTCATTAAAAGTTTCCTCGCCTGAATATATAAGGGGAACAAGGTAAAGCTTTCTTCCTTGTTTGAAACGGTCGGCTTCGGGCTTCTCTATTTTACCTAATTGCTCTACCATAGCTACTTATCTTCCAATAGTAAATACTCCAAAACTTCGGTGCACCTTATCTTTGAATGGATTTGCATGGAAAAGAGCAGGGCAAATTTTCCCTGCGTGCTTACTCATCAGGCTCTCCTTCTTTTCCCCAATTCTGCATCATTTTCTTGACTCGCTGGGCAAGTTCAGGATCCTCTTTGAGGCGTTGGGTAAATACGGGGCAACTTTGAAGAATCATCTCCTGGCTCATAGATGCCATACTATCCATAACCTGGTCTAGTTCGTTTTTTGCTGGTTCAGGCAGGTTTGTTCCCTGCATCGCTATCCTGAACTGTGCGATATCATCAATGCTAACCTGAACCGGAGTTAAGCAGTTTTTATACCACGGGCACTCCTTACATCTAACGAGTGCCGTGACTTCATCTAATATATCACCCATTTCTAGTCCTCCTGGTTAACGTAATTTTACCACTTTTCCTTGCCATAAAGGAAATTAGATTCCTTGCGATTGGCTATAGACCCCCGCATGTCATTGTGGGACATCCCTAGCATAGGCAAGCGAACTTGCTAAACCAACCTCTTGAATTAATATGATATTGCCGCATAATACCTGCAATGAAATTAGGGGTAGAGCTTGGAATTGCGAAAGATTCAAAGACTCGATGCTTGTCCTTGACACCACTTGCATTTTATTAATTTATTACTTGTGTTATAATCAATCAGCGCCAGTGACAGCAGGTACCGTAAAGGTTTAAATAATTTGCCTGCCTAGGCTTAAGGTTTACCCTGTGTTTGCTTGCACAGGGATTTTTATTATAGTATTCCTCTTGAATTATTGGAGGATATTAAAAGAGGGCAGAAATGTTAAAAGAAAAGAAAGTACAAATAGTGAGCAGTTTAACCGAAAATTTATCGAGGAGTACTATCATTATCGCTACGAATTACCAGGGACTGCTTGCTAAGCAGATGGCTGAGTTGCGTAATGCATTGGCAAAAGCAGGCATCGAGTACCATGTGGTTAAAAACAGTCTGGTTTTTCGTGCCGCCGACCATGTAGGTAAACCACAACTGAGGGATATAATAGAAGGTCCTGTGGCTCTAGCCTTCGGCTACGATGATATAGTAAATACAGCAAAAGCCCTTAACCAATATATCAAAGCCTCGGCATTACCTTTAGAAATTAGAGGGGGACTGTTAGGGGATCGAGTTCTACCTCCAGAGGAAGTCGTGACGCTGGCTAGTTTGCCGGCTAGAGAAGTCCTACTAGCCAAATTAATCGGTCAACTACAAGCCCCTATAGGAACTTTACATAACATTCTTAATGCTCCTTTTCAGGGACTTCTGAATGTATTGCAAAACAGGGCTCAAGCTATTAGTAAATAACTAAGGAGGACACCATGTCACCAGAAGAAGAGAAAGAAGCCAAAGAAGAGGAAAAGAAAGCTCCAAAGGCAAAAAAAGAGGTGAAGGCGGGGGAAGTGAAAGAAGCTCCACAGGCAAAGGAAGAAGTTAAAGAAGTAGAGGTAAAAGAAACTCCGACGGAACAGAAGGAAGTTAAGGAAGAGGAGATAAAGGAAGCTCCAGTGGCACAGAAGGAAATCGAGGAAGAGAAAGTAAAGGAAGCCCCTAAGGCTAAGAAAGGGGCCAAGGGTTTAAGTAAGGAAGAAATTATCGATGCCATTAAGGCTATGACAGTACTGGATCTTGCTGACTTGGTCAAGGCTCTGGAAACTGAATTCGGCGTTAGCGCTGCTCCCGTGGCCGTAGCAGCAGCAGCGGCAGCCGCCCCTAGCGAGCAAGCGGAAGCACCCTCGGAGGAAGAGAAGACAGAATTTACAGTAACGTTAAAGAGCTTTGGGGAGAAGAAAATAGAAGTCATTAAAGCGGTGCGTGAGGTAACTACTCTGGGACTAAAGCAAGCTAAGGATTTGGTTGAGGCTGCTCCACAGGTAGTAAAAGAAGGCGTCCCCAAAGAAGAGGCTGAAACAACAAAACAAAAACTAGAAGCAGCTGGAGCGACAGTAGAGATTAAATAGGATTACCTCGAATTTTTCGAATTCTTGAGGGGGGAGGTTGAGTAACATGCCTCTGGCTAGTTACGAAATTATCTTGGTGATGGGAGGATGTTTCCTTCTTCTAGGGATTATTTTTATTTTCTGGAACAAGAGGGAAAAGAACAAATACTACAATTCTATTTTGCTTACCCAGCGAGATATTAAAGAGACTATAACTCATGAACACGAGCGTTTTTGGTTACAAGCCTGGCAAATAGGAGGCCGAATTTCCCTTGTGGTTGGCATTGTGTTATTGATTATTGGCGTGATTCTATGGCGTATCGTGACTTGAGCTTCTTCTGAGCATTGGAGAATGGCGAAGGAGCTCTCAACAAAGCAGTTCATCTCTTCAGGCTTAAATATCAAACAAAACTAGATTGATTGATATTAGCCAGCAATAACTGCTCCAGGGTTTATTGAGAACATCATCGTGGAGGAAAGGATTCCTTCACGCCCAAGGTTTAATGGTGGCTACAAGTATTAATTATTGAGAGAGAACATTATTGCCATATGTAGCACTTGTGTCTATGTTCTACCCATTTGTCCAACCCAAACTTCCTAATCGCCCTTAGGTTCTGTCGAGGCGAATCACCGTGAACAGTTCTAAAGATCTCGAACCTCTGACACTGTTCAAATTCATCGCATTGCCAGCAGCCGTCAAGGCCTTTCTCTCGACAGCATCCTAGAACACCACAGGAGAACCTGGGGCACCCTCCACCTATTCGACATGGATTGTTACACTGTATAGAGACTATTGCTTCTAGAACCTCACAGCATTCCTGATATTGTTCAAACTTCTTAATTGCATCGAGTTGGTTTACAGAACTGCTCTTGATAGCGGCGTATTTACCGAATTCCGTGTTGTGAAGCTCACAGAGCAGTTCTCTTGCCAAATCCGCGGCTCTACTACGAAAGCGAATACAGTCACCACAGTAAAGCCCGCAGTATCCGATTAGTTCAATTTCTCTACCCATTTACGGTGAACCTCCTATTTCTAGCTGACACATTTTCTTTCCGGCTGAACGCGTATATCCAAACAGGTTCAAGGTTTAGATGATTTCTCTGTGTCGATATTGCAGAGATTCAGCCACATGGTGGGTTTTAATGATATTGCTATGCTCTAAGTCGGCGATGGTACGGGAGAGTTTGAGGATGCGATGAAACGCTCGGGCGGTGAGGTGAAGCTGCTTCATGGCAGCTCTGAGCAAACCTTGAGCTGCCCCTTCTATTGTACAAAATTCCTTTACCTCCTTAGGTGTCATATCAGCATTACACTTCAGTTTCGACCCTTGAAAACGCTCAAGCTGTATTTCATACGCTGCTCTGATCCTGGTTCTTACTTTATCCGACTTTTCCCCTGGCTTATCTTCCGTGAGTTTTTCATAATCAATATGGGGGACATCAACAAAGATATCAATACGGTCTAGCAATGGTCCGCTTATCCTTTTATGATAACGAGAGATCTCCGCTGATGAGCATTTACATTCCTTAAGGGAATCGCCATAATACCCGCAGGGGCAGGGGTTCATAGCTGCAACCAACATGAAGCTAGCAGGGAAGGTAACACTACCGCGAACACGACTGACGGTGACCGTCCTGTCCTCTATTGGTTGGCGCATCGATTCCAGAGTACTATGCCCAAACTCCGGGAATTCATCGAGAAAAAGGACACCCTGGTGCCCCAGGCTTATCTCTCCGGGTCTTGGCCATTGCCCACCTCCAACTAATCCAGCATGGGAAATAGTATAGTGAGGGGAACGAAAAGGGCGCTCTACAATGATAGGCGTGTCCTGCGGTAACAATCCACTAACGCTGTAAATCTTGGTTACCTCAATGGCCTCCTCCATAGTTAATAGGGGAAGTATTGAGGGCAATGAACGGGCCAACATAGTCTTGCCACTCCCCGGTGGACCACACATAAGGATATTGTGTCTTCCTGCCGCTGCTATTTCCAGAGCCCTCTTAGCATGTTCTTGACCCTTGATATAACTGAGGTCTGATGCATAACTGGGACGAAATTCCTGCTCCCAATTTAGCTCGTTATGATACTCGAGAATGCTTAGTTCGCCTTGAAGATGAACAACCAGTTGTGCCAACGATTCAGCGGGAAATATATGCACATCGTCTATAAGGGAAGCTTCTTCAGCATCATCACAAGGAACAAATACAGTAGATAATCCTTTATCACGGGCTAAAGCTACCATGGGTAAAACCCCATGGGTATGGCGCAGCTTGCCATCCAAAGAAAGTTCCCCCAAAAAGATACTGTGAGAGAGATCTGCGTTTAACTGACCTGAGCTAATAAGTATGCCTACAGCTATGGGGAGATCATAGGCAGGGCCTTCCTTTTTTAGATCCGCCGGAGCAAGGTTGACAGTAATACGCCTGTTCGGGAATTTATAGAAGGAGTTTCTTATAGCTGATCTAACTCGCTCCCTTGCTTCTTGGACTGCTTTGTCCGGTAGTCCAACAATTGTGAAAGAAGGTAAGCCTGGTGACAAATCCACCTCCACTTCCACCACAGCCCCCTCCAGACCCATAACAGCAGCACTTTTTACCTTGGCTAACATCTCGCGTTTCTAAGTAAAACTCAGCTTCATTCTCCCAGGAAGTCTTTAACTTGCTTGATTAGTTCTTCATTCTCCTATTCTAATAGCATAAAGTTACTTTTCAGCCTATTAATATAATCCTCAACCTGATTCCCGTTGGACTCCTCAAATCTGGTTTTATATTATATACTATCTTTATGCCTATATGGTGAACAAACAGCGATCACCTATCTGTAGGGGAAATAGGAAATGAGAAACTGGGATGAAGACCTACCACCACTTGCTAGAGAAAGATTAGCTAAGATTGGCGAGTTGACGGCAGAGGAAAGGGAGAAGATGGTAGACGCCGATAAGGTGAACTCTCTACTCTCAGAATTTTACCTAGGGCAGATTGACCCCGACGACTTGTGGAAGAAGTTAAAAGAAGAAAGCAAGCCATCCCTTCTGAGAGAAGCCCAAGTAAGACTGATAGATTCGCTTAGTTTTGGAAGTACTCCAGCTGAATTGCAGAGGAAAAGGGACGGAATTTTAGCTATAGAGATACTCAAGGAACAACAGAATGCCTCTATCGTTCAGCTACATTTAAACCTGATGGAGGATTTACAAAAGAGGCATAAAGAAGAAATAGAGCAAGCCTACAATAGCATAAAGGCTGAAGTGGGGAAAAATCCGCAACTAAGAGTAAAACAGGTTCAACAAGGACAAAACACCATGATGGTCCAACTTAGTGTTGATGAGGCGATAAAACAGCTTCCTCAATGGAGAGATTTTGTTTCCGAGCAAGAAGAAAGATACGGCCAAGAGTTTGCCAAACTGATAGAGAAATTAAAAAGAGAATTGAGATAAGGTACTATATACCGATGGCTTCGGTGATGGCGTTTTGCTTGTTATTAGAAGGCTAATGGAAACATCCTTACGAATTTAAATCTCGTTCATGGGGTAGCTTACGAACGCAGTTTTTGCTTTGGCTCAGTCTTTGGAAATCATCAGTCCTCCTAGTTCTCAGAATAATGGGTTGCTATCAAAGCACGTGTAAGAGTTGAGATAATTGCACAGTTGGTTCAACTCTATTAATGACATAGTAATAGAATTTCAATCGGCCAGACAAACTATTTGGCTATCTTTCCCATTTGGGGTATACTGAAGTGGCACCCGTTAAAATCCTTAGTTCAGTGTCACTCAAGGTATCTGGAGCATGAAAAAAGTATATGTTAAAGAAGAGGTCTGCATTGGCTGCGGTCTGTGTCGAGTTTTTTGCCAGGTGGAGCAATCCCAATCCAAGGACATGATCAAGGCGTTTAAAAAAGAGACTCCGCGTCCTTTACCCCGTGTACATGTCGATAGAAATGTAGAGGTTTCCTTTCCAATCCAATGTCGCCAATGCGACGAGCCCTGGTGCGTTTATTCTTGTCTTACCGGTGCTATGTGTAGAGACCCTGTAACTGGCATGGTCAGTGTTGATGTGGAGAAATGTGTTGGCTGTTGGACATGCATGGTAGCCTGTCCCTATGGGGCGCTCAGTTGTGATCTGAACAGTAAGACTATCATTAAATGCGACCTTTGCCCCAGCCGGGATATACCTGCCTGTGTACTGAATTGTCCAAATGAAGCTCTGGTATTGGGTGCAGATGGGAAATAAAAATCACATGGGCAAGATGGTTACCATAATCGATTATGGTGCAGGAAATTTGCGTAGTGTCGCTAATGCTGTTAAGAAATTAGGTTACCAGCCGACAATAACCAAAGAGCCAAGTGAAATATCTGATGCTGCCGCTGCTATCCTGCCAGGCGTTGGCGCCGCTGCTGATACTATGCATAGTCTGAATAAACTAGGCATAACCGACGCTATTCGGCAACTGATACAGCGAAGACAACCGCTCTTCGCTATTTGTGTTGGATTGCAGATACTGCTCTCAGGAACTGAGGAGGGAGGCTGGCACGAGTGCCTGGGCGTAATTCCCGGGAAAGTAAGAAGGCTGCCCGATGGACTTAAAATCCCTCATATAGGTTGGAATCAGGTGCAACAAAGACTTACTCATTCTATTTTTAAGGGTATACCGGATGAAGCCAATTTTTACTTTGTCCACAGCTTCTACGCTGATCCCGAAGACATCTCGGTTGTGGCGGGCACAACAAACTATGGTGTTTCTATGTGCAGTATGATAATCAAGGACAACCTAGTTGCAACTCAGTTTCACCCCGAAAAAAGCGGTGAACATGGACTAAAGATGTATGCTAACTTCTTGAAGATAGCTCTGGAGGCAAGCTAGAGATAAATGCAAACCAGATACTTGATTATAGGAAATTCTGCTGGCAGCATTGGAGCTGCTGAAGCTATACGACAGGCAGATAGGAAAGGTACTTTAACTATCGTTTCTGATGAGCCTTATCCCGCCTATTCACGCCCTCTTATCTCAAAATATCTGACGGGAGAACGAACTCTCGAGGGAATGTTGTTCCGACCCCTCGACTTCTATGACCAAAACAATATTACTTTTCTCCCCGGCAAGAAAGTTAGTGACTTGAATTTAGGTCATCGGACCGTTCGATTGGAAGACGGTGAACAGATTGCTTGGGAAAAGCTCTTACTCGCCGTAGGAGGTAAACCAATCTTCCCCAGCATGAATGGGAGTGACAAAAGAGGTGTTTTTACGTTCACCAGCCTGGATGATGCTAAGGCGATTGACAAATTCATGGACAACATTAAAAGAGCGGTAGTTATTGGTGGGGGGTTGATCGGAATTAGTGTAACTGAAGCTCTAATAAAAAGAGGCATTGCCGTAAGTTTAGTGGAAATGAAAGAGCGAGTATTAAATACCATACTTGACCAGCAGGCATCATTAATGGCTGAAGAAGTACTAAAGCGAGCCGGCGTGGAAATTTTCGCAGGCCGGACTGTGGCTGAGATAAATGGTAGAGGGAAGGTTGAAGAAGTCACTTTGGATAATGGCACTGCTGTACCCTGCGATTTAGTAGTGGTGGCTATCGGGGTGTTACCGCGGCCGGAGCTTGCATCAGATGCCCAGTTAGAAGTAAACCGAGGTATAGTGGTAGACCGTCATATGTCTACCAGCCACCCCGGTATTTATGCTTGTGGAGATGTAGCTGAAGCTTACGATTTCGTGTACAAGGAAAATAGACTTACCCCCATCTGGCCTAATGCTTATATTGGGGGCAGAATTGCTGGCTTTAACATGGCTGGCGTTCCAACTGAATATCCTGGCGGCACGGCTATTAATTCGCTTAACTATTTCGGTGTTAACATCGCCTCAGCAGGTATGCCTACAGCACCCGACGACGATGGCTATGAGACTATTAGTAAAAAAGAAAGCAATACGTATCAAAAGATCATATTGAAAGACGACCTCATAATGGGAATGATATTTGTAGGGAATATCGAGAGGTCGGGTATAATTTTTGGTCTTATGAGGGAAAGGATTAATGTAGAGAGCTTTAAACAGTCGCTCCTGGCTGACGATTTTGGCCTGGCATT
>JBFEMR010000012.1:0-13893 GCA_041551495.1 Dehalococcoidia bacterium | reverse complement strand
TAAAAGACGATTAGCAACTCGAGGAGTACCTCTAGCACGCTGGGCAATCGGGATAAGTCCCTCCTTCTCTACTTTAACTCTAAGGATAGTTGCTGAACGCTCTAAAATCGTCCGTATTGCTGCCTCCTCGTAGAAATCAAGGTGATATGTAACCCCAAATCTATCGCGGAGAGGGGGACTCAATAGAGCCAAGCGAGTAGTAGCTCCGATCAAGGTAAAGTGGGGCAAATTTAAACGCAAATTTCTTGCAGCTGGACCTTTACCCAAGAAAATATCAAAAACAAAATCCTCCATTGCCGGATAGAGTTTTTCTTCTATGGTATGGCTAAGCCTGTGTATCTCATCAATAAAAAGGATATCTCCCTCATGTAGATTAGTAAGAATAGCCGCTAGGTCTCCAGTACGTTCTACCGCCGGTCCAGAACTAACCTTAATATTGACTCCCATCTCAGCGGCGATTATGTAAGCAAGAGTAGTCTTACCCAAACCGGGAGAACCATAAAGAATGATATGGTCTAGTGGCTCGCCTCTTTTTTGAGCAGCGAGAATAGCTATTTTGAGATTATCTTTAATTTTATCTTGACCTACAAATTCACTAAGGCATCTAGGACGAAGGTCAAAATCAACAAAACTATCCTCGGTTGCTGTTTTACCTGAAATAAGCCTCATTGCTAAAATTTAGGGAGTGTAGATATTGCTAGCTCTCTAATTCTAAAGGCTCGGCTGCCACTTCCTCCAACAAACTGTCCACACCCGATATCTTTTCATCTTCAGGATTCATAGAGAGAACTCTAGATGGAATAAGCTTACCGAGAATAACATTCTCCTTAAGGCCACGAAGTCCATCCACCTTACCTTTGATCGCTGCATCAACAAGAACGCGGCCAGTTTCTTGGAAAGAAGCAGCCGCCAACCAGCTATCCTTACTCAAGCTAGCTCTGGTTATACCGAGAAGCGCAGCTTGCGCCGTTGCTGGCTCACCTCCCTCAGCCAATACTTTGGCATTTATTTCTTCATAGTCGAATCGACTAACTAGCTCACCAGGTAAAAGCTTTGTATCTCCCGATGAAATAATTCTTACGTTACCCAGCATTTGCCGAACAATGACAGCGATATGTTTATCATGTATGGTCACACCCTGTGTACGATACACTTTTTGTATTTCATCAATTATATATTGCTGGACTGCATCCTTTCCCATAATACGCAAGATATCATGAGGGTCAACGGGACCTCTAGTAAGTCTATCGCCCGCTTTTACCTCATCCCCCGATTGAACACGCAAATATGTACCATGTGGTACACTATATTCCCTTTCTTCTTTTTCTTCATACCTAACACAAACACAGTCATCCTCAATGACGACTTGACCAGCTACTCTTGCTAACATAGCTTGTGGTTGCTCTGATTCATCATAGCTACCAGCAGGTGATTTCTCGTCAGTCTTTTCCGGTAGAGAAAACAGGATGTCATCAACATCCACTAATTGCCCCTTATTTACAGCTAACTCCGCTCCAGGTAGCAGAGGATATTCATCTAAATAAAATTCAGAACTAATTATCTTGACCGTACTTTCTCCATCAGTATGGGTTATTTCAATAGTGCCATCAATCTCAGCAATGATTGCACTGCTATCTGGTGTTCTAGCTTCAAAAAGCTCTTCGACACGAGGTAGTCCAGTGGTAATATCAACACCTACTACACCTCCTGTATGGAAAGTGCGTAAAGTAAGCTGAGTTCCTGGCTCACCAATGCTCTGGGCAGCAATAACTCCTGCAGCGGTGCCAAGCGTAACTAACTGTTTCTTTCCCAGGTCTCTTCCATAGCATTTCCTGCAAATGCCAAATCGAGACCTACAAGTTAGAGGTGATCTCACATTTACTCGAGTAATGCCACTCTCGATAATTTGTTGAACCTTATCTTCGCTAATTTCTTCATCACGATCAACAATGACCGCATTTGTACCTGGATCAACAATCTTGCCTGCTGCCAAATAGCCAGTAATCCGATCCTCAAATGGGGGAAGAGACGTTTCCGTAGCTTCCCGTGATATCCAAATCCCCTCGGTCGTACCACAATCTATTTCAGTGACAATGACGTCCTGAGCGATATCGACAAGTCGTCTGGTAAGATAACCGCTATCTGATGTTCTTAAAGCAGTATCAGCTAACCCTTTACGAGCACCATGCGTAGAAATGAAGTACTCCATGGGTGTTAATCCATCCCGTAAGCTCGATTTAATGGGAAAATCTATTATCCTTCCTGATGGGTCAGTCATCAAACCGCGCATCCCAGCCATTTGTCTAATCTGAGAAATATTTCCTTTAGCTCCAGACGTAGCCATCATGTAAACACTACCATAAGGGTCTAGCGACCGGGATATATCCTCTGTAACCTTATCTGTAGTATCCATCCATACTTGAACTGTGCTTTCATACTTTTCATCTTCAGTAATCAAGCCACTCTCATATTGGTCATCAATTAGCTTAACTTTCTCGTCGGATTCCTTTAGAAGCTTGACTCTGTTCGGAGGTTCTTCAATATCATTCATAGCGATGGAGAGGCCCGATTTTGTAGCATAGCTAAAACCCAATTCCTTGAGTCTATCGAGGACACCTGCAGTCCCTTCATTACCCAATAGATGAACACAATCAGATATCAATTTTCGTATTGAACCCTTATCCACTGTTTTGTTATAAAAATCAAATTGAGGAGGCAAGGCATTATTAAATATGATTCTGCCCACTGTAGTATTTATCTTTCCCCCGTTCGAACGAAGCGAAGGATCTCGTACTACAATTTCGGCACCGAGTTCGATAATACCAAGTTCGTAAGCCAGCTTGGCCTCTTTAAAACTGCTAAAAAATTTCCCTTCCCCACGGGCTCCTGGCCTCGGAATAGTAAGATAATAGCAGCCCAAAACCATATCTAGGGTGGGTGTTGTCACAGGTTCGCCACTACTTGGTAGCAACATATTATAAGGGCTAAGCATGTGCTCCCTAGCCTCCTTCACAGCAGCCCTGGACAACGGTACATGAACAGCCATCTGGTCGCCGTCAAAATCAGCATTAAAGGCAGCACAAACTAAGGGGTGGAGTTGAAAAGCATCGCCATCAATTAACACAGGTTCGAAAGCTTGAATACTAAGCCGATGTAATGTAGGAGCACGATTTAGCAATACAGGACGCTCTTTAACCACTTCATACAATGCATCCCAAACCTCGGGGCTACCCTTTTCCACTAATCGACGAGCACTCTTAAGGTTATTAGCGTAACCATTCTTTATGAGTTTATGCATAACTGAAGGTTTAAATAGCTCCAAAGCAACGTAACGAGGTAAACCGCACTGATGAAGCTTAAGTTTAGGACCGACAACAATTACCGAGCGACCACTATAGTCTACTCGCTTACCGAGAAGATTTTGCCGAAACCGTCCTTGCTTACCCTTCAGGATATCAGAAAGAGATTTCAAGGCATGCTTATTACCGGTCGTAACTGGTCGTCCTCTTCGTCCATTATCAACAAGAGCATCAACAGCTTCCTGCAACATCCGTTTCTCATTACGTATAATAATCTCCGGGGCACCCAACTTCATAAGACGGCGGAGACGGTTGTTACGATTAATAACCCTGCGATAGAGGTCATTAAGATCACTAATAACAAAGCGACCACCGTCTAATTGGACTATAGGACGAAGAGCAGGAGGCAATACAGGAAGTACAGTTAAAACCATCCACTCAGGTTTATTTCCACTGAGCTTAAAAGCTTCAACTAATTGTAGCCGTTGACTGACTCTTTTACGATATCCTCCTGATGTACTACGGATTTGCTCACGGAGTTCTTGGTGCAAAGCATCTATATCTATTTGCTTCAATACTTGTAGTATAGCCTCAGCACCCATGCCAGCTTCAAAAATATCACCATACTTATCTTTAAATCTTCTGCATTCTTCTTCGTTAAGTAATCTTAGCGGTCGAAGACTTTCTATCTCCGCAACGCTTGTTTTTAACTCATCTTCAAGCTTTTCTTTCTTTTCTATAAATTTGGCACGAAGCTGGTTTATCTCTTGTATCTTAGATTCTTCTTCTGAGTCTTTGGCCTCTAATTCTTCGATTTCCTTATTAAGGCTTTCCTCTTGCTCAGCAATTCTTTCAACCAACTCTTCCCCGACTTGGCTAATCTTTTTCTGCCTTGCCTCTCCATCAACAGAAACAATTATATAGCGAGCAAAATATATAACACTCTCCAAGTCCCGTGGAGAAAAATCAAGGAGTAACCCAAGCCGACTAGGTACTAATTTAACAAACCATATATGAGTAACTGGCGCAGCTAGTTCTATATGCCCTGTACGTTCCCGGCGCACACTGGAATGAGCTACCTCAACACCACATTTATCACAAATAACTCCTTTATACCTTGCCTTTTTATATTTGCCACAGTGGCATTCAAAATCTTTTACAGGGCCGAATATCTTTTCACAAAATAGGCCATCTCGCTCTGGCTTCAAAGTGCGGTAATTTATCGTCTCTGCCTTAGTTATCTCACCATGAGACCAGCTCCTTATTTGTTCGGGTGAGGCAAGACTTATTCGAATACCATTAATGCCATCAAATTGAGACATTTTCCCCCTCGCTAAGCAGTTCAACAGCAAAACCTAAACTGCGCAGCTCCATAAATAAAACCTTAGTCGATTCTGGAATACCGAGTTGCTGAATATCTTCCCCCTTCACGAGAGACTCATAAGCTTTGGCTCGTCCCATCACATCGTCTGACTTTATTGTTAGCATCTCTTGAAGAGTATGCGCAGCGCCATGGCCTTCTAATGCCCAGACCTCCATCTCACCAAACCTCTGACCTCCAAATTGAGCTTTTCCTCCAAGTGGTTGTTGGGTTATAAGCGAGTATGGACCAGTGGATCGAGCATGTACCTTATCACCAACTAAATGTATCAGCTTCATTATATATACATTACCCACAGTTACCGGTTTATTGAATAGTTCGCCAGTTCTTCCATCACGAAGTTCCATCTTGCCAAAAATAGGAGGATAGAGCTTTCGTTCTTTATAAACTTTTTGCACCAGTTGTTCCAAATCTTCATCACTTAGAGTCCTAATTTGTTGGCTGTCAGCTACACCCAGTTCCTCAAGCCACAGACAGAGCGATGTTTTCCTGGCCACACCTTTTTGCTCTTCATCCATTATTTCTTTGACATCAAAACCACGACTTGAAAGCCATTCACTTACCTTCTCCAGGTCGGTTCTTGCACCTCCGTGGTTTTCGGAATTGAAGTTGACAGCACCAGCTTTCCAAGCTATCCAAGTCCTAGCTAAGGCATCCTCAATTGTCAGGGCATCGGCTCCATCAAAAATAGGATTAATAACCTTAAAACCCAACGTCTGAGCTGCCCAACCCAGATGAGCCTCCAAGACCTGTCCAATGTTCATACGAGAAGGAACCCCAAGAGGATTAAGAACGATATCCACGGGCGTGCCATCGGGTAAAAACGGCATATCTTCCTCGGGCAATATGGTAGAAATGACCCCTTTATTGCCATGTCTGCCTGACATTTTATCTCCTACTGAGATTTTACGCTTTTGAGCAACCCACACCTGTACCAGATTGTTCACTCCAGCAGGTAATTCATCATGCTTGTCACGAGAAAAGACCCTAGTCCTGATAACTCTCCCCCATTCTCCCGACGGCATTCTGAGAGAACTATCCTTCACCTCCCGTGTTTTTTCACCAAAAATGGCCCGTAATAATTTTTCTTCTGCTGAAGGCTCAGTCTCACCCTTAGGAGTAATTTTCCCAACCAAAATGTCGTTGGGCTTTACCTCAGCTCCTACATGTACAATACCTATTTCATCCAAGTTAGCTAGGCTTTCCTCATTTACATTCGGTATATCTCTAGTGATTTCTTCGGGACCAAGCTTAGTATCACGCTCCTCTATCTCATATTTTTCAATGTGAACGGACGTAAAAGCATCGTCCTTAACCAGCCTTCTGCTGATAACAATCGCATCCTCAAAGTTACAGCCTTCCCAGCTCATAAAAGCACAAACAACATTTCGTCCTAAAGCGAGATTTCCCCCATCAAGAGAAAAACTATCCACCAATACTTGACCTTCCTTAACCTTATCACCTTTGTTTACGATAGGATGCTGATTGATACAAGTCCCTTGATTAGTTCTAGCAAACTTGACCAAATCGAACGATTGCTCCTCACCCCCTCCGTTTTTAATTGTTATTCTCGAACTTGTTGCCGAAGTAACTTCAGCATCAGTTGGGGCATATATTGCCTGTCCACTATATTTGGCAACCTCTCCTTCCATACCCGTAGCTACTAAAGGACAATCGGGAAGTAATAGGGGCACCGCTTGTCTCTGCATATTACATCCCATTAAAGCCCGATTAGCATCATCATGCTCAAGAAATGGGATAAGACAAGCAGCTATGCTGAATAGCTGTTTTGGTGAAACATCAATAAAGTTAACTTTATCTCTTGCTTCCTTAAAGTATTTCTCTCCCCTCTTAACCTCAACTTTGTCATCAACAAACTCATTTCTTTTATTGAGAGGAGCATTAGCCTGGGCAATAGCATATTGGCCTTCTTCATCGGCTGTCAGGTAAACAATCTGGCTCGAAACAAAAGGAGCTACCTTAATATTTCGAGCCGGGAGAGAAGATAACCTCTGTGCAAGCTTCTTCGTGATTAACGTACCAGTCTTAGCTATAATTGAGCCGTCACTATCTATGTCCTCGCTGATCTTTCTTCCCATCAAATCATCCATAGTGTTGGGAACTTCATGGATGATTCTGATGTAAGGTGTCTCTATGAAACCATACTCATTAACCGAAGCATAGGTAGCTAGAGAGCCGATAAGACCAATGTTTGGTCCTTCCGGTGTCTCTATCGGGCAAATCCTACCGTAATGAGAATGATGTACATCACGAACTTCAAATCCGGCTTGTTTTCTTGAGAGGCCTCCAGGACCCATGGCAGAGAGACGACGCTTGTGAGTTAGTTCAGCTAACGGATTAGTTTGATCCATGAATTGAGATAGTTGTGACCGTCCAAAGAATTCCCTTATAGCAACTGCGACAGGGCGAATATTGATCAAGGCAGCAGGAGTCGCCGCCTCGGGGCCAAGAATGCTCATTCGTTCTTTAATAGCTCTCTCTAATCTTAGTAAACCGATTCGAAATTGCTTTTGTATTAGAAAACCTACTGCCTGGGCTCGTCGATTGCCTAAATGATCAATGTCATCAGGGACTTCATTGCCAAGATTAACTGAAATAATACGACGGACTATTTGCACCAAATCTTCGGGAGTCAAGCCAGTACAATTCCCAGGGATATCAAGACCTAGCTTTTTATTAAGCTTGTAACGACCAACTTTGCCCAGGCTATAGCGGCGAGGATTGAATAGGAAATTATTCAGCAAGGCCTGGGCACTACTGAGACTGGGAGCCTCACCGGAAGATAATTTTCTATAGATATCGAACAAGGCATCAGCTTTATTTGTAATCAATGGATCTCGATCCATTGTAGAGCGGAGAAAAGCATGTTCGGGAGAGTTATCTACATCTTGGAAAAGGGAAAGCAGTGCCTCATCGTTCTCAAAGCCTATGGCACGCAACAAAGTAGTAATCGGTATCTTCCGTTTGCCACTCACTTTGACTGAAATTACGTCTCGACTAGAAGTATCAAAATCAAGCCATGCCCCGTGTTCAGCAACAAGCTTGGCAAAACATAGTTCCCGCCCACTCGAAGGGTCCCTCTCTAGAGTGAAATACACACCAGGGAAACGCGTTAATTGATTGACAACTACCCGCTCTACTCCAGATATAATAAAAGTGCCAGCATCTGTCATTAAAGGGAAATCACTGAAATATAATTCTTGTTGTTTGATCTCCCCTGTCTCCTTGACCACCAGTTGCGCAGTTACATGAATAGGAGAGGAATAAGTCAGACCTCGCTCAAGGCATTCAGAAATAGAGTGCAGAGGCTCTCGGAACTCATAATCAACGAAATGTAATTCTAATCTGGTGCCGGTATAATCTTGAATTGGCGAGATTTCTTCAAACAGTTCCCCCAAACCTTCTTCTTGAAACCAGCGAAAAGAATCAAGCTGAACCTGAATAAGGTCAGGTATTTCCAAAGTCTCGGACAATTTGGCGAAGGACTTTAGTAACTTGTATTCAAGCATAGAAGAAATGACCCTGATTTTTCTTCAAAACAATATTATTGAAGACACAAATTATGAAAATTTAAGGCAATACGATCAACAGAGATGGGAACATAAACGCAAACCATGTAGTTTAACATGATAGTAAAATTTTGTCAAGTGCCTATCTGGTAAAGGTTAAAGCCCTAGCTCAATGGCTATCACTTCCCTGAACAAGTCAGTGTCACCAACCGCAAATTCTGCCGCCTTGACACGACGATAATAAAGACCAATATCGTGGTCCATAGTGTATCCAATAGCCCCATGAGCCGCAATTGCTTCAATGCAAATTCGTTGGTAAACTTCATTAGCTTTAACTTTGGCTGCAGAAATCTGCCATGGTGAAGGTGAACCAATGCTTATCCCCCATGCTGCCTGATAGAGTAAATACTGAACTGCATCTACATCAATCGACATGTCAGCCAGTTTGTGCTGCACTGCTTGAAAAGAGCCAATCGGCCGATCAAACTGGACCCGATCCTTTGCATAACTATTAGTTATGTCCAACACGGCCTGACATGCTCCGGATATCTCCGCACATTTCAGCACAGCCGCACGCTGTAGTATGAAGTCCACTATATCCCAACCATTGTCCATCTGACCCAAGATATTATCTTGGGGTACCACCACCCTATCAAAGCTGATCTTGAATTGTCTATCACCTCCAATAGTCGGAATCGCCTCTATCTTTATATTTGCCGCATTGGCATTTACTATAAACAATGTGATGCCTTCCTCGGGGCTATTACCTTCTCCGGTTCTACTCACTACCAGGACATAATCAGCTACATGAGCATCAGTAACAAAGAGTTTATACCCCTGGAGAACATAATTTGTTCCCTCTGGTAGAGCGCGAAGTTTTACCTCAGAAGCTCTGTATTTGCCTGATGCTTCGGCCAAAGCAAAGGTCCACACAGCCTCGCCTTTGGCTATTTGCTGCAGAAATTTAGTCTTTTGATAGCTATCTCCATATTCAAGCAGAGGCAGGGCACAAAGGGCTATAGTGGAGAAGTAAGGACCAGGCAGGATATTTCTTCCCATCTCTTCCATCAAGATAACCAAATCCATAAAAGTTGCTGCCATCCCACCATATTCTTCCGGAAATATAAGCCCCATCCAGCCCAATTCTGCCATACTGAGCCACATCTGAGGGTCATACCCTCTTTCGTCCTTATCCATCTCCTTAACTTTAGATTTGGGACATTCTTTAGCCAAGAAATCCCTGGCCGAAATCCGTAACATGTCCTGCTCTTCAGTGAAACTAAAATCCATGATAATTCCTCGAAACCTTACTCCAGGAAACTTCAGTATGATTTGGGCAATCCCAGTCTAAATTGCCCAATGATGCTTTTCTCAATTTCAGCAGTACCTGCTGCGATTGCTTGCCCGGGAAATCCGAGATATGCTCCTTGTATGGCGCCATTTAGTTTTGTCCATTTGGAATCCGGGTCAATCTGAGAGTACATTCCTAAAATCTCCATTCCGGTGATAGCCCCCCGCTTCATCAAATCATCACCCATTATCTTATTCCGTGAGGACTCATAGACTGGAATTTGCCCCTGGCTTATCTGCCAGGCAAGCTGGAAGGCAAACATTTTGAGCACTTCAAGGTCGATGGCTAGGTCAGCTAGCTTGGCACGGATCACAGGATTCTTAGACAACTGCTGACCCTCATACTCTGTTTCACCAGCATAGTTAGCTAGTTCCTCTAAAATCCACTTTAAACTGCCATATATGGTGGGTGCTATACTACGCCGTTCCAAAGCCAGGGACTGCATAAGATAATACCAGCCTTTATTTTCCTCTCCCACCAAGTCAGAAGCCGGTACTTTAACATTATCGAAAAATACTTCATTAAAGTGATGCCGCCCATAATAATTCAAAATAGGATTAACCGTAACACCTGGGCTCTTCATATCCACTATAAAGATACTGATTCCCTGATGTTTCTTATTCACATTGGTAGCTGTTCTGGCAGCTAGCCAACACCATCTTGCCTGGTGCGCAGCACTGGTCCACACTTTCTGCCCATTTATAATATAGTGATCTCCATCTTTCACAGCTCGTGTCTGAATACTGGCAAAATCTGAACCAGCATTTGGTTCACTGTAACATGTACACCAAACACCGTCTCTTTCACCCGAGGCAATTAACGGTAAATATTTATTTTTTTGTTCTTCAGTTCCGAACAAAATCAAACAGGGACCTACCCACTGTATTCCGCTTATGCCCATCCACGCCCCTGGTATTCCCCAGTAGGCTATTTCCATTTCGTATACTGTTTGTTCAAAAAGAGAGGCACCACATCCACCATATTTCTCTGGCCAACTCATAACAAGCCAGCCTCTCTGTGCTAGTTTTTTGGACATGGATATTTCGAACTCAAAATCTCTAAACTCGCCATCAATTAATGTATTTCGCACGAAATCCGGAGGCAATTCGGCTTCAGCGAATTTACGAATTTCTTCCTTCAAGGCCTTTTCTTTTTCACCAAGTCTAAAATCCATTATTAGCTTCCCAGCAATTAATTATCATTATTATCACAGCACCTTTACTACTATGACTCTACATTTAATGATTTAAAAAATATTGCCACCTCGGATAGGACTATAATGTTTGTTGCTGCAGTCCGAATTTTCATGTGACCAGTTTAAGTACCGATTTTTAGATATGTGACTACGAATTGAACCCGTTGGTAACACAAAACAATCCGTTACTTTGGTTGAGGTGGATCTGGATTCACCAGTTCCTTGGTCATCGTTACTGGCATCAACTTGAATAGTTCATCAATCGTCCATCCGCCATCTTTAACCAGTTGCTTCTCCAATATGGGCTCTGAATAGAGTCCAATTCTGCCTTTTTCTACAAAAAATGTCCGTCCATTTACATTAGCAGCATCATCAGAAGCCAGCCATACCACCAAAGGAGCAATACCTTCAGGCCTCATTTGCTCAAATCTAGCCATGGCTTCCGGCCGAGCTTTTTTCATTTCGTCACTGAGCGTAAGCCGGGTCCCGGCATTAGGTCGAATACAATTACACGTTACACCGTATCGACCCATATCCCTCGCCACTTTTCTTGTTAAGCCGACGATTCCCTCTTTAGCCGCGCCGTAATTAACCTGGCCATAAGTAGTAGCATTGAGACCTGCTACAGATGACGTGTTTATTATTCGCCCATATCTCTGCTGGCGAAAGACGGGGCTCACTGCTTTAATAGTATAGAAATGACCAAACAGGTGTACTTTAAGTACCGTATCCCAGTCTTCCCCGGTCATATTGAATAGCATTCTATCACGTAGAATTCCGGCATTATTAACCAGAATATCAACCTTACCAAAGTTATCTATGGCAGTTTTCACGATATTCTCACCACCTTCTATAGTGGCTACCGAGTCATAATTAGCAACTGCCTCTCCCCCCAGTTTCTTAATCTCTGCTACCACTTTATCTGCTGGTGAATGTGCTGCCCCTGAACCATCAACTGCACCTCCTAGATCGTTTATCACCACTTTTACCCCTTCCGATGCTAAAGCCAAAGCTTCTCCCCGTCCAATACCTCGTCCAGCACCAGTAACTATGGCTACTTTACCGGCAAGCCTTTTTGCCATTATCAACCTCCTGATATACTCTTCCCCAAATTCGTGATTGGCTAATAGTTTACATCCAATCAAATCTCGGGTTAAAAAGAAATTAAACGCTTAAATTTACATATATATTCCGGAAGAAACATTTAGCACTTGCCCCGTAATAAAAGCAGCGTCATTTGAAGCCAAGAACAGAACGGGTTTAGCAGCATCTTCTGGCGTCATCGGTTTAACTTGAAGGAGCATCATATCCCTGACTTTCTTTGGTATACCCACCGCTTCTCCGGCAACCTCTTCTTGTTGCGTCTCCTTTTCCCTGGTCAGCCGTGTATCCACAAAGCCATAAGCAATGACATTACAGGTAACACCAAATCTTCCCCATTCTCTGGCTACAGTTTTGGTCAGCCCTATAAGACCTGACTTAGCAGCCGAGTAGTTAATCTGGCCTACATTTCCCATCAACCCGGCTACGGAAGCCACATTGATTATTTTGCCATTGTGTTCTGTCTTCATCATATATTTTGAGGCTGCTTTGATACAATTAAAGGTTCCCTTGAGACTAATATCAAGGCATATGTCCCACTGAGCATCCGTCATTTTATGAATCAAAGCGTCTCTGGTAAGTCCGGCATTATTGACCAAAATATCTATTTTACCGAACTTTTCTACAGCCTTGTCCATGACGTTCTGACAATCTTCCAGCTTCGTCACATCACCAGCACAACCGTCCGCTTTTCCTCCCAGAGCCTTTATTTCTTTCACCACCTCCATAAGCGGCGCCTCATCAATGTCACTCACAAAAACAGCAGCACCTTCCTTGGCAAACAGCACTGCATCGGCTTTACCTATACCCCGTGCTGCCCCTGTGATAACAGCTACTTTCCCATCTAGTTTTCCCATTTCTACCTCCTTCAAATTTGTTCTCTTAAAAATACGGACTCAATTCTACATTTATAGTAAGAATTGCATACAAATAATTATCAAAACCGATACTCAGGTTTATTTCCTTTTTTGTACAGGTAAGACGACCAGGGCTGAGCCAGGGGTTGTTTTTTCTCCCTTTCCATTCTCCACCCAAATCTCGCATTCGACAAGGTGCTCATTGCCTTCTTCATATTTCTTGGTCACTTTGCCTTTGCACCACCAAGTTTCGCCATCATGAGGCTCTTCCATTGTCCTCATTTTCCGCGGATAATCCATACCGCGGTATTGGCAAGACAACTTCTTGAGTATTCCCTTCTCTCCAATCCAATCAGTCATCAAATGTCCCAGCCAAGCGCGCTTAAGTGCGCCATGTACAATGGGAGCACCTACGCCCATAGCTTTAGCGAAATCCTCGTCATAATGCAAAGGATTAAAATCCCCCGATGCTCCCGCCCATTGTACCAACATACGAGTTGTAGCAATCTTAGCCAATGGCCTTATCTCAGTGCCTACTTCAACGTCCTCATAATAAATTTGTTTTACCATCTCTCCTCCAAAAGAATAACGTAATTAAAACAGGCTAAAACATGATAAATGTCGACCGACTTTTTAGTGCTAAACCACCCTTTTTGTTCACAAACGTGGTTTCCAGTGTCGTGAACATCGTCTTGCCTAATCTAGTTTCGCGCTCTGTTATGTTGGCAATTTTAGTTGTAGCTGTTAATACATCACCGGCTCCAATGGTTGCAATAAATTCGAACTCAATACCACCATCAAGAAGCCTTGAAGGTGCTCCCGCCTTTGCCAGAGACCCGATCAGCCTTTCCGAAAGGCGTCCGGCCTTGACTGGCCAACCAGTGAAACCAGGGGGAGCCAATAACCGTCCATACTTGCTTTTCCTGGTAAAATCTGGGTCATTATAGATGGGGTTAGGATCACCTATAGCCTGTGCATACCTCTGGATTGCCCCTTCCTCAACGTTGAAGACGATAGTATCCAAGGTCATACCTATTAATTTCCGCAGTTCATCTGTAATCAAACTACCATTAGCCATAAATAGCCTCCCGGATTGAGTTTTTTACAATCCTACAATAGCAACACTAACGATGTTCATGGCTGGGAACCCGCCCATATTGTGGGTCAAACCCAGCTTGG
>JBFEMR010000011.1:0-15208 GCA_041551495.1 Dehalococcoidia bacterium | reverse complement strand
CCGTGATCTCCTCCTTGAGAGGGAGGTGTCCTAGGCCTCTAGACGAATGCGCCAGCTACGTAGAAAGTCGGGTTTCTTATCGCCACAACGATAACTATTATACAACAGAAATACAACAGGCAATACAGGGAGCAGATTCATTTACGGAAATCTATCGGGACAATTTCTGGGGCTTCATAGTTGAAATCCGAGCACTTTATTACAGTCTGAATTTTTCCTTGAAATATTTATGCTTCACATCTCTGGCTTTTGTCTTTGCCCATGATTCCAAGCCCATTTTCTTGATTAAACAAAGATTAAACACTTTGGTATTGTGAGGCACTTCGGATGCTCTGTCTGCATAAGGTTGAAGATGGTCACATGGAAAGTCGGAGCACTGGTAACAAAAATCCAGCTTTCTTTCCGTGATGCACCTGCAAACATTGCATGGCTCAGTCCAGCTAAGGAAATCAGGGCTCCCCGCTTCTTCACGACACCCTTTGCATATCGCCTGCTCAAATGGTATGCCAAGGTTCTCGGAAATTTTGGTCCTTAGCTCCTCATTCTCATTCGCCAAGTACATTAAACAGTTAAAACAATCTAATCCACATGGCGCCGTCATCCACTTATAATCCATCAGTTTGCCTTCTCCCCGTCTCCATTTTGCAATACTTGAAAAATGATTCCAGTTGACTTTATTACTTATCTTGGCTGGGGATCCAGGATTCGAACCTGGCCTAACTGATCCAGAGTCAGTCGTCCTACCGCTAGACTAATCCCCAGCACGTTAATATTATAGGTGTTCCTATCATCTGAAGCAATAGTACGATGCCCACAATGTTTGAGGTTAACGAAAATCGAACAGCTCACGCTGCCAAGTGACAAATCGGAACACGATTAGCGCTTGGTATATTGTGGTGCCTTGCGCGCACGCTTGAGTCCGTATTTCTTACGTTCTTTGACTCTAGCATCCCGCGTAAGCAAACCTTCTTTACGTAATACGGGCTTAAATAGCTCGTTTTCCTTAACAAGAGCTCGAGCAATACCATGACGAATGGCTCCAGCCTGACCACTCATTCCACCACCATTCACCTTCACTATGACACGGAATTTACCTATATTATCTGTAGCCAGTAACGGATGTTCAATCATATGGCGATGCTCAACTCTAGGAAAAGCTTCTTGATAAGGCTTATCATTGATAATTATTTCCCCCTTGCCAGGTAAAATCCTGACTTGGGCTATAGCACATTTGCGCTTACCCGTACCCCAAACATAACTTTCATCGCTCATAAGTTATCACCTTTCCTTTGGCTATATTTCTATTTATCTAATCTTGGTCACTCCCAGAACTTCGTTCAGGGTGACGAAAAGAAACCTGGGCTTGGTGAGGATGTTCATTTCCAGGATAAACCTTCAGTTTCTTAAACATAGCTCTGCCCAGGTTATTATGAGGCAACATCCCTTTAACCGCATGCTCAATCACCCGGCGGGGGTCTTTACTAAAGAGTTGCTCGAAACTCTGGCTCTTTAGGCCACCGGGATACCCAGAATGTCTGTAATAAATCTTTTGTTCGCCTTTCTTCCCGGTCACCTTCACCTTGGCAGCATTGATTACCACCACGTAATCACCGGTATCGATATGAGAAGCATAAATCGGTTTATGCTTGCCCATAAGTAAACTAGCTGCCTGTGTCGCTATTTTCCCTAGAGTTTTATCCGCGGCATCAATCACCCACCACTCTCGTTCTATATCTTTAGCTTTCGGACTGTAAGTTTTCATCTCTAACTTCCTAAAGGCTCAGGATAATTTACCTTCTCAAGGCACAGGCCACAAGCGGGGGAAACGGGTCCCGCCAAACCCAAACTCTTTGCCTCCATTATATCATGAAAATCTTCTATACCAATCTTACGCAAACCCAGTCTTATTAACAGACCCACGGTACTTCGTACCTGGTGAGGTAAAAATGAATTAGCCACGATACGAAAAACGGTAAATTCCTCTTTCTTTTCGATTCCCGCCTCATAAATATTACGTATAGTGCTCCTGTTGTCATCCAGAGAACTGGCAAAAGAGGCAAAATCATGCTCACCCCGTAAAAGCTGGCAAGCCTCATTCATTGCGTGTCTATCCAGTACTTTGGACACCAATAAAGCAAATCTTTGGCTAAATGGTGATCGAGTATCGCTATTAAAAATATAATAACGGTACTCCCGGCTCACAGCATCGCGCCGGACATTAAAATCATCGCTAGCTCTGTAAGCTGCCTTGACTGCGATATCTCCGGGTAAATAATAATTCATTGCTCTAACCAGCGTCATAGTATTCAATGTAGATTTAGCCCAGAAGCAAACCACCTGTCCCTTGGCATGCACACCAGCATCAGTTCTGCTAGCTGCCATAACCCGGCTGCTTTGCCCACAGAAGCGGCTTATAGCTTGCTCAAGCTCACTTTGAATAGTGGGCAAATCAACTTGCCATTGAAAACCATGATATCGGGTGCCGTCATACTCAATAAGTAAAACAAACTTACTTAACCAATTCAATTTGAACCATAGGCGCGCTATCACCGGGGCGGGGTCCCAGCTTCAGCAATCTCGTATAACCACCATTACGGTCAGTATAGCCCGGAGCAATTTCAGCAAATAGCTTATTAACTACTTTCTTATCAGTAATAAAAGCCAAGGCTTCCCGCCTTGAGGCAAGGCTGCCATCCTTACCTAAAGTAATCATCTTTTCTGCTAAGATGCGAACCTCTCTAGCTTTAGCCTCAGTGGTGGTTATCTTTTCATGAGCTAAAAGCGAGGTAACTTGATTTCTATATAACGCCCACCTGTGCTCCGTCGGCCTACTTAAGTTTCGTCCTGCTACCTTATGTCTCATTCTTTTGCTTTCTCAGAAACAGGAGATCCCATCTTTTCCAGTAACTCTTCTACTTCGGTCCTAGACTTTGCCCCCAAACCAGGTAAAGGTGGCAAACCCTCCCTGCTCTTCTCTATTAATTGCCCCAGCGTGAAAATTCCGGCTCTCCTCAAACTATTGTAAGATCGAGTTGATAAATTTAGTTCTTCCAGAGGAGTATCGTATTGCTCGGGTAAAGGAGATAAAGTTTTTGCCATAGGAACTTCAAGATCTCTGAAGGAAGAAAATTGATTAATTAAGATGACAGCACTTTGATTAAGTGCTTCCCAGGGAAAAATCGTCGCATCAGTCCAAATCTCCAAAATGAGCTTCTCTGGACTTCCTTCCTGACCAGGCCTGACAGATTCAACAGAAAAATTAACTTCCCGCACTGGGGTGAAGATAGCATCTACCGGCAGTGCTCCAACAGGTAAACCATCAGTCGATTTAGCCAGCACATAACCTCTGCCCAATTCTACATTGAATTCAACATAAAGTTTAGCTTGGGGGGAATCTAATGAAGCTAAATAAAGTTCTGGATTGGCGATGTGAAAGTCGGCCGATGGTTTGATATCACCTGCACAAACCTTGCCTTCCTGCTCCACTTCCAAGAACAACTGTCCAGGCTGACGGGAAATAGGACAGAGTCTAAGTTGCTTGATATTCAATAAGAACTCCATAGCATCTTCTTTTACATGAGGAATGGGAGAGAATTCATGCTTAATTCCTTCGATCTTGACCCAGGTTACCGCAGCACCAGGTAAAGAACTGAGAAGCACACGCCGCAAAGCATTGCCTAGAGTGATACCGAAACCTGGCTCCAGAGGTTCAGCGAGAAAACGGCCATAATTACCAGTGCTTTCAATACAAGTTACAGTGGGAATAGATAATTCGAGCATAGCTTACCTCGAGTAATATTCGACAATAGCTTTCTCACCAAATCTAGCTTCAATGTCGTCTCTACCAGGCAAATTCAATACTTTCCCTGTCATGCTTTCTTTGTCTAAGCTTAACCAGTTAGGGATAATTTTTTCCTCAACTTCTTCAGCTACTCTTTTATAATATTCCGTTTTTTTACTAACTTCTCGCCATTTTATCACGTCTCCCGACTTCACCAGACAGGAAGGAATATCTGTTTTGCGATCATTGATATTTATATGACCATGGCTAACTATTTGCCTGGCTTGGGCACGTGAATCAGCAAAACCCAAACGATAAACTACATTATCCAATCTCCGTTCGAGTAGTACTAGAAGGTTTTCTCCAGTAGCACTGGTTCCCCTTTTAGCCTCAGCAAAAAACCTTCGAAACTGTCGCTCCAGAATACCGTAGCTAACGCGAACCTTTTGCTTTTCACGTAACTGGATTCCGCGATCGGAAATCCCTCTGCGCCTTCGATTTGTAGGATGTCCGCCGGGAGGAGTATTCCTTTTTTCCACAGGACATTGAGGTGTAGTACACTTCTCACCCTTGAGCATCAATTTGTCCCCAAAACGACGACATAGACGACAGGCTGGTCCTGTGTAGCGAGCCATTTATACTCTTCGCCTCCCTCGTGGACGACAGCCATTGTGGGGGATAGGAGTTACATCTCTGATAGCTGTAACAGTAATTCCAGAGGCCTGTAGGGCACGAATAGCTGCTTCTCGTCCGCTACCAGGGCCTTTAATATACACCTCCACTCTGCGTAAGCCATCAGTCATCGCGCGATGCGCTGCATCTCTGGCAGCTATTTGGGCAGCGTAAGGTGTCCCTTTCCTAGAACCCTTGAAGCCTGCAGTACCAGAACTACCCCAAGCGATCACGTTACCTTCCGTATCAGTAATCGTGACGGTTGTGTTATTGAAAGTAGACTGGATGTAAGCTTTGCCTTCGTTAACTTTTCTATGAGTCTTATGAGCCCTTTTCTTTTTTGGCATTTTCTAAAACATACTCCTTACTTCTTACCTACGCCACGTCTCTGCCCTCGACCGGCCACTGTTTTCCTAGGCCCTCTTTTGGTTCGGGCGTTTGTGCGCGTTCTCTGCCCATTGACTGGCAACCTCATGCGGTGCCTTGTGCCTCGTTGGCAACTGATTTCAATAAGCCGCTTTATATTAGATTGAACCTCCCGCCTCAGGTCACCTTCTACTTTGTATTGCTTATCAAGAACATCTCGGATCTGACCAACCTGTTCTTCACTAAGGTCTTTGACTCTAATCCCGGCATCTATGCCAGTAGAAGTCAAGATGTGCTGGCTTGATGAAGAACCAATGCCATAAATTCTCTGCAAAGCTACCCAGATTGGCTTGTCTTTAGGAAGATCTACACCAGCAATACGCGCCATTGTTTATTATCCTTGCCTCTGTTTGTGCTTTGGGTTCTCGCAGATAACCCTAACCACGCCTTCCCTCCTGATAACTTTGCATTTATTGCATATCGGCTTAACCGAAGCTCTTACTTTCATTTCCAATCACCATTCAAACAAACCCTATTATGATATACTTTCTTAGCTAACCTGTCAAACTATTTAAGGCGATAGGTAACCCTGCCCCGGCTCAAATCATAAGGGGATAGTTCTACCAGAACTCTATCCCCAGGTAAGATTTTGATATAGTGCTTCCTCATCTTACCGGAGATATAGGCTAATACCTGATGTCCATTAGCCAACTCAACGCGAAACATGGTATTCGGTAGGACAGTAATCACCTTGCCTTCAACTTCTATTCTCTCTTTTTTAGCCATTTGCTATATAATACCTAAACAAGTATCTCAGCGCCAGTATCAGTAATGGCTATTGTATGTTCAAAATGTGCTGAAAGACTTCCGTCGGCCGTCAGCACTGTCCATTGATTGGCCGCCAATTTGGTGTGCCAATCTCCTGCATTAACCATAGGCTCAATAGCCAAAGCCATACCTTTGCGGAGTCTAATACCTTTTCCAACCACAAAATTAGGTATAGGGGGCTCTTCATGCAAGTCCCTACCTACTCCATGTCCAGTATATTCTCTCACCACAGAAAATCCTCTTGATTCGACATAGTGTTGTATGGCAGACGAGATATTTTCTATCCATGCCCCATTTATCGCTTGAGCGATGCCTGCCTCCAGACTGCCCTCTGTGACTGCGATAAGTTCCTCAGCCTCCTTACTTATTCGCCCTACACCAATAGTTATAGCAGCATCGGTATGAAAGCCATCAAGTTTTGCCCCCACATCTAAAGAGACGAGGTCTCCTTCTTTCAGTACTCGCTCACCAGGAATACCGTGGACTATTTCATCATTCACCGAAACACATAAATTTGCAGGAAAGCCTCGATAGTTCTTAAAAGAAGGGATAACTCCCCTCTTGTTTGATTGTTCAGCCATTATTGTATCCAAATGGGTAGTCTTTATTCCTGGTTTTACCTCTACTCTGAGTTTGTCTATGAGAGCGGCCAGAATTTTGCCACACTTTCTCATGATAGCTATTTCCTCGTTAGATTTGATAATCACCATTTCTTCTATCGCTACCTACCACTAGTATCATTCTGAAAGGGCAAAGCAATTAATAAACCTCGGGAACTTTACGCCTTGCTCAGGATGACGCCGGTGCTTTCAGGGCAGAGATTATTGCTCTAGCCACCTCCTGTATTCCAAAGTCACCCTTGATCTTAATTAATTTATTTTGTTTTTTATAATAATCAAGTATGGGAACAGTTTGAGCAAAGAAAATACTAAGCCGTTCCTTGACTGTTTTCTCTTTATCATCAGAACGTTGGTACAATTCTCCACCGCATTTATCACATTTACCCGGACTTTTAGGCGGTGAACTTATTATGTGATATGGTGTCTGACAAACCCGGCAAAGCCGTCTTCCGCTGATGCGTTTTACTAATTTCTCATTGGGCACTTCAATGTATAGCGCCTTATCTATGGCTTTTCCTTGCTCCCCAAAGGCTTTGTCTAGAATTTCAGCTTGGTGTAAGGTCCTCGGAAAGCCGTCGAGAATACAGCCGGACGTACAATCTGGTTGATTAATTCTTTCCAGAATCATCTTTATAGCTACATCGTCAGGAACCAGTTTTCCCTTATCCATATAACTTTTCGCCAACAAACCGACCTCAGTCTTTTCCTCCAATGCCTGCCGAAATAAATCCCCTGAAGCTATATGAGGGAAATTCATCTCTTGAGAGAGAATATTTGCCTGAGTTCCCTTCCCTGCCCCCGGAGCACCCAGCACGATGATATACATTATTTCAGGAAACCCTCGTAGCGGCGCATGGTTAGTTGAGCCTCTAATTGTTTCATGGTATCCAGAGCCACACCAACAGCTATAAGCAAAGCAGTGCTCTGGATTACCAGTGCTGTAACGCCTGTTACTCTTTGAGCAATGAAAGGCATAATTGCTACCACGGCCAAAAAGAGGGCGCCACCGAAAGTAATACGCCTGATAACTCCATTCAAATAATCAGCTGTAGCCTTACCTGGTCGAACTCCAGGGATGAAGCCACTTTGTTGTTGTAAAGTTTGAGGTAAATTCATTTGTTCGAATATAACCATAGTGTAGAAAAAAGCAAAACCAATTACCAGGGCAAAATATAATACATTGTAGAGCGGTGTATTAGCCTGAAAGAGATTGTAGATTGTATTCCAAAAATTCGGATCTACACCCTCCGGGTTCATGAAATACGAAGCTACTGTACCGGGAAGTTGCATCAGAGCTATAGCAAAAATAAGAGGTATCATCCCAGCAGTATTGACCCGAAGTGGTATATATGTAGAACCGGATTGTCGGTACATGCGACCACTGCGAAAAGTGCTCCGAGCATATTGCACCGGTATACGGCGATGAGCTTCAACAAATACAACTATAAGCATCAACATAACTAAGGCTAGAATCACGTAGGCTATTAATCCCCCGGGATTTCCGGTTTGAGCATCAACAATGCCGCGACCCACTATATCAGGCACGCCAGCTACGATACCTCCAAAGATTATTATCGATATTCCGTTCCCTATACCACGCTCGGTAATCAACTCGCCCAGCCAAATCAAGAACATTGTGCCAGCTATCATTGTTATTATTATGGTAGCCGTCGTTAATTGATCTAGTGACCCGACAGTAACTCCTTGAGAACGCAATAAAGCAATCACAGCATAGCCCTGAAGACCAGCTAAAGGTATCGCTGCAATATGAGTGATCCGATTGATTCTCTGCTGACCGAGTTCTCCCTCCTGGGATATGGCTTGAAGACGGGGGATTACGGGAACCAGCAATTGCATAATTATGGACGCAGTAATGTAAGGATAAACACCCAGTGTGGCCACACTGAAACGCGTCATGGCACCACCGCTAAAAAGGTCAAACATGCCGAAGAGAATGTTCCGCTCGAATAATGTCTGTAAGGCTTGGAGATCCACACCTGGCAAGGGAACATGAGCCAGAAAGCGAAAAACGATAAGGATTCCGATGGTAAAAAGAATTTTCCGCCGCAAATCAGGCAATGCCAATACATCCATCATTGCCTGGACGAGACGTGGCCTGGTCGCTTTGCGCTGCATTCTAAGCCTGTTTCACCTTCCCTCCAGCAGCGAGTATTTTTTTCTCAGCTGATGAAGAGAATTTACTAGCACTAACTAGTAACGGATGCTGGATATCGCCAACGCCAAGAATTTTAGTTGGATGGTCCATGGTATTGATCAACCCCGCTCGAAACAATTCCTGAGGAGTTACCTCACTTCCCGCGGGGAAAATAGCTAGCTTTCCTACATTGACAACATTATATTTAGTTTTAAAAATGTTAGTGAAACCCCTTTTCCGTGGCAGTCGTTTTATTAAAGGCAACTGCCCGCCTTCAAAACCCAGGCGCACGCCACCACCGGCGCGAGACTTTTGTCCTTTACAACCTCGCCCTGAATAGGTGCCATGTCCACTGCCATCTCCTCGACCTACAAACTTACTCTTGTGTTTAGCACCCTTCGGAGGCTGTAACTCATTCTGTTTCATCTACGTTTTCTTCCTGAGCTTCACTAGAACCTACATCTGTGAGTGTTTCGTCAAGCGACGCTTCTTCACCTTTCCTTAAGTTAGCAAGAGCGAGCAGCGTCGCTTTAGCTACGTTTATTTTACTTGGTCCACCAAACGATTTGCCGAGGATATCCTTTATACCTGCCAATTCAAGCACTGCGCGTGCGGTATTATTGACAATTAAGCCTGTGCCAGGGGCTGCCGGCTTCAACAAGATTTTGGACGCACCGAATTTGGCCAGAATTTCATGAGGAATGGTATTTTCTTTCATAGGTACCTTAATCAGTCCCTTCTTCGCCATAGCACCAGCCTTGCGGACTGCTTCGGGAACTGCTGCCGCCTTGGCCAGACCAAATCCAACATGACCTTGCCCATCACCAACTACGACCAATGCTCTGAATCTGAGGTGTCTACCACCTTTGACTACTTTAGTTACACGGTCAATACCTAATAGCTTCTCTTCGAGACTCAGCTCCGAGGCATCGATTTTGGATTTCTTCCCTCTTAATTTAGTAACTGCTTTCATAATCTAACTCTCAAAATTCCAATCCAGCTTTCCTAGCAGCCTCAGCTAAAGCTTTAACCCTGCCATGATACTTATAGCCACCACGATCAAAAATCACTTGCTTGATCCCTTTATTTAATGCTCTCCCCGCCAGTAAAGTTCCTACTTCCTCAGCTTTCTTGATTTTCACGATTCCATTGGCTTTGCTTCTTATTTGAGAGTCAAGAGTGCTCATTGACACCAAAGTCTGCCCCTTAGAATCATCAATAAGCTGGGCATGAATATGATTCAGGCTACGAAATACACATAGTCGAGGACGTGATACTGTTCCCGTTACTTTGTGCCTCACCCTTCTGTGTCGTATCTTTCTTGTTGCTTTTGTATTTATTTCACTCATTGTGTTAGCTATTTTTTGCCTATTTTGCCCGCTTTTCCAGGTTTAAGACGTAGCTTTTCGTCAGAGTATTTAATGCCTTTCCCTTTATAAGAATCAGTAGGGCGTATCGCCCGGATTTTAGCAGCTGTTTCTCCAACTACTTCTTTGTCGATACCAGTAACGCGAATACGATTTGTCCCTTCAACACTAATACTAATTCCAGGAGGGGGAGGGAATTCAACAGTATTGGCATATCCCACTTGAAGCAACAGCTTGTCCCCAGTCTTTTGCGCTCTGTAGCCCACACCATTTATTTCCAACACTTTTTCGAAACCTTCGCTCACCCCAGTAACCATATTTGCCAGAAGACTTCTAGTTAGTCCATGTAAAGAACGATGAATTTTACTATCACTTGGGCGCGTTATAATCAAGCACTCATCTTTTAACGTGATAGAAATGTCAGGGTGAAACCGTCGCCGGAGTTCTCCCTTACTTCCCTTCACCATAACTTCGCTACCCTTAATATTTACCTCGGTACTTTGAGGTATATCAATGGGAAGCGATCCAATACGAGACATAATTCACTGCTCCTGAATCAATTTACCACACATAGCATAGAATTTCACCGCCAAGGTGCTGTCGCCATGCTTCCTGTCCAGTCATAATACCCTTGGATGTGGATAGAATAGCTATACCCAAGCCCCCATAGACCCGGGGAATTTCATGCCTCTCCACATAGACTCTCAAGCTCGGTTTACTCACTCTTTCCAAACCCAAGATTGTGGGCTGGTCGTCTGTGTACTTGAGGTAGATTTTTATCATCGGTTGCGGTTTACCTTTAAGCACTTCATAACGGTCAATAAAACCTTGCTCACTAAGTATTTTGACTATAGAAAGCTTTATTTTAGAGGAGGGCACAAGTACACTCTCATGGCTTGCCATGATAGCGTTGCGTATCCTGGTTAACATATCAGCAATTGGATCAATAATTGTCATTTTCCTTTACCAGCTTGACTTCCTTATCCCGGGGATTACACCAGTTACAGCAAGCTCCCGGAAACAAATACGACACATGCCGAATTTACGCATATAGGCGCGCGGCCTGCCGCATAATTGGCAACGGTTACGTTGTTGTACCTTATGTTTTGGTGGTTGTTTTGATTGAATAATTTTAGATAGCTTCGCCATATCAAGTTCTCCTAAAAGGCATGCCCATTAGTTCCAATAAAGTCCTAGCTTCATCATCGTTTGGTGCTGTAGTAACAACAGTTATCTCAAGACCGCGAATCTTTTCTACCTTATCGTAATCAATCTCGGGGAAAACTATCTGTTCCTTCATACCTAGACTGTAGTTTCCTCGACCATCGAATGAATTACGTGATACTCCGCGAAAATCTCGAAACCTCGGTAAAACAACATTGACCAGCTTGTCGAAGAAATCGTACATCCGCTTACCTCGTAGAGTCACCATCATTCCAACAGGCATACCTGCCCGTAGTTTAAAGGCGGATATAGACTTTTTTGCTCGCGTCGTTACCGGATGTTGTCCCGAAATTGTAGTTAGGTCTTTCTCCGCTGTTTCAAGAGCCTTAGGCTCCTGCGTTGCTTCGCCCAAGCCAATGCTAAGCACAATCTTTCTCAACCTAGGCAATTCCATTATATTGTCGTAGCCTAGTCTAGCTTTAAGTTGAGGAGCTAATTCAGATAAATATTTTTCCTCCAGGCGAGATTTCATAATCAACTTCCTTAGTCAATCACCTCTTGACATGATTTACAAACTCGGACCCTTTTGCCATCTGCCAAAAATTGGAAACCTACTCGCGTAGGTTTATTACATTTACCACATACCAACCTTACGTTGGATACATGAATTGGAGCTTCAAGCTCAATTATACCAGCCTGGCGAGCAGCCCTACGGGCACGGGAATGGCGTTTAATCATATTAGCGCCTTCTACTATCACCCTATCTTTATCAGGCCAGGCACGACGCACTTTCCCCTTTTTCCCACTGTCCTTGCCAGCAGTTATGATAACGGTATCATTTTTTCTAATTTTCATTTTATAAGACCTCGGGAGCCAAGGATACTATCTTGGCAAAGTTCTTATCTCTGAGCTCTCGGGCTACAGGGCCAAAAATACGGCTACCCTTAGGATTATTCTTATCCCCGAGAATGACTGCAGCATTCTCATCAAATCTGATATAGGAGCCATCAGAGCGGCGATACGGTTTAGTCACACGCACAACCACAGCCCGTACTACCTCACCCTCCTTCACCATTCCATGTGGTATGGCTCGCTTCACCGTAGCCACAATAGTGTCGCCTATACGAGCATATTTCCTTGCCCCAACAGCGACATTGATGCACATAATTTGCTTAGCCCCGGTATTATCAGCTATTTTCAGCCTAGTATAAGTCTGAATCATTCTTCTGCTACGGCTTAGTTACAGCTACCTCCCGTTTAGTTATTACCTCGACTACCCGCCATCTCTTCTCCCCGGACAAAGGGCGAGTCTCGATAATCTTCACTATATCTCCAATTTTACAGTCATTATTTTCGTCGTGAGCTTTGTATTTTTTGGTAACTTTGATTGCTTTCTTATAGAGTGGATGGACTTTCCTGGTTTCCACTGCTACTACGACAGTTTTATCCATCTTGTTACTCACCACCAAGCCTTCTCTAACCTTTCTTTTACTGAGATCACTCATCTTATTACGCCAAGTTCCCTTTCTCTCAAAATAGTTTCTATCCTAGCAATTCTTTTCTTCACTCTAGGGATCTCCCGATGATTCCCTAGCTGTCTAGTAGCCAGGCGGAAGCGGAGGTTAAAAAGCTCCTCATGAGCTTCTGCAAGTTTCGTTAACAACTCTTCATTATTGAGGGCTCGTATTTCGCTAGCTTTCAATTCTATGCCTCTCCCTTTTCACAAAACTAGTAGCTATAGGAAGCTTGTACGAAGCCAGACGGACAGCTTCCGAAGCTATATCCTCCTTTACATCAGCCAGTTCGAATAGAATCCTGCCTCTCTTAACTACAGCTACCCAGTGATCCGGAGCACCTTTCCCACTACCCATCCTTGTCTCCGCCGGTTTTTTTGTCACAACTTTGTCAGGGAAAATTCTTATCCATACCTTGCCACCGCGATGCAAGTGGCGAACAAATACGCGACGGGTTGCCTCAATTTGCCGCGCTGTTATCCAAGCTGATTCCTCAGCTCTAATGCCATAGTCCCCAAACACAATGGTATCCCCACTCTGGGCGCTACCCTTGAGCCTTCCTCTATGCACCTTGCGGTACTTCACCCGTTTCGGTTGTAGCACTTTTCTCCTTCTTTTCAGGGATAAAATCGCCCCTGTAAATCCATACTTTTACACCAATCCGTCCCATTAACGTATGGGCTTCAGTAAAACCATAATCAATATTGGCACGCAACTTATGCAGCGGCATTTGTCCTTGACGGATAGTTTCACTTCTAGCAATTTCAAGCCCACCAAGTCTTCCACTACAATTTATCTTAATTCCTTTAGCACCAGCCTGCAAAGTTCGGAAGGATGCCTGCCTCATAGCTCGCCGGAAAGGTATTCTCTCTTCAAGTCGTTCAGATATGCTTCGAGCTACCAAAGGAGCTTCAAGTTCCGGGTGGTCAACCTCCCTAATGGTCAATCTAATTTTATCCCCACTAACCTTTTCCAGGTCCGACTTCAGTATTTCTACATTTTGTCCCCCACGACCAATCAAGATGCCAGGACGAGCTGAGTAAAGAGTTAAATGTACTTCGTCTCCCGGCCGTTCAATTTCTACGCGAGCGACTGCTCCTCCAGAACATTTTTGTTCAACAACTCTACGTAGCTTCAAATCATCCAGTAAAAATTGTGTATAGTTCTTCTCGGCATACCACTTGGCTCGCCAATCTTGGTTAACTCCCAGCCTGAAACCATAAGGATGAACTTTTTGTCCCAAAATTATTCCTCCTCTTCTGTAACGAAAACTGTAATACTGCTGGACCGCTTTAGGATAGGGCTCACCCTCCCTCTCGACTGAGGGCGGTATCTCTTCAAGATATGTCCTTTATCAGCAAATATGTCAGTGATTCTAAGTTCAGCAGGCGACATTTGAAAATTGTTCTCAGCATTTGCTACTGCTGATTTAATTACTTTAGACACAGCCCTGGCTGTGGGTGTAGACACAAAACTGAGGATATTCAACGCTTCGTCAACTTTCTTGCCTCTAACCATATTTATCGCCAATCGAACCTTCTGAGGCGAAATGCCGACTTCCTTAGCTACCGCTTTTACTTTCATCGCACCCTATTTTTTCCTGGCCTGCTCAGTTATTTTAGCTTTAGTGATATGCCCTCTAAATGTTCTAGTAGCTGCAAATTCTGCCAATTTATGCCCCACCATATTTTCCGTGATGAAAATGGGTACATGCTTCCTACCATTGTGCACTGCAATAGTGTGGCCTATCATTTCAGGCAAAATAGTAGATGCGCGAGACCATGTCTTTATTACTGTTTTCTCGCCTGAATTATTGAGTGATTCTATCTTCTTAAGTAATTTAGCATCACAAAAAGGGCCCTTTTTAAGCGACCGTGACATCTTCTTTCCTCCGTTTGAGAATCATCCTATCCGATACTTTGCGGCGACGTGTTTTATATCCTAAAGCGGGCTTTCCCCAAGGAGTTTTCGGAGCCATACCTCGCGGAGCTCTGCCCTCCCCTCCCCCATGCGGGTGGTCACGAGGAGTCATAGCAGAACCCCTGACTGAAGGTCGCCAACCTAACCAGCGTTTCTTGCCAGCTTTGCCCAACTTTATATTTCCGTGGTCAACGTTGCCTATTTGACCAACGGTAGCCCAGCATCTATGATGAAATTGGCGTAGTTCACCCGAAGGGAGTTTAAGTACAACATATTGGCCTTCCTTATTTATGATTTGGGCAGAACTCCCTGCGCTATGAACAAGCTTTCCTCCTTTACCCGGCTCAAACTCAACATTGTGTACTAAGGTTCCCACAGGAATAGACTCCAACGGGAGAGCATTCCCAAGTTTTATATCAACGTCCTCGCCTGCCTGTATAATATCACCCAACTTGATGCCCAAAGGGGCAATTATATAGCGCTTTTCTCCATCAGCATAATGAATCAGGGCAATGCGAGCTGACCTATTGGGGTCATATTCAATGGAAGCTATCCTCCCAGGTACGGTGATTTTGTCTCTCTTAAAATCGATCAGGCGAAGCTTCCGCTTACTCCCGCCACCTCGATGACGCACAGTTACAGTACCTCGGTTATTACGCCCTGCCTTCTTTTTCAGCGGAGCTAGTAAGGATTTCTCAGGAGATACCTTGGTTAACTCTTCAAAAGTAGCACCAGACATGAATCTCCTGCCTGGAGAAGTTGGATTATAAGTCTTTAATCCCACGAATCGCTCCTTATTTATGCGTCCTTTGCCAGCGAGT
>JBFEMR010000010.1:0-15730 GCA_041551495.1 Dehalococcoidia bacterium | reverse complement strand
CACCAGCCCATAACAGCCCGGTATTTGAATCAAAGGAAAAACGCCAGGGATTTCGCAAGCCGAATGCCCATATCTCTTCCCGGGTACCTCCAACACCCACAAATGGGTTATCGACAGGTATTTCATAATCCCCGGGCCCTGATAACCCGCTTACGTCGATACGCAGAATTGAGCCCAGTAGTGTGCCCGGGTTTTGCCCGTTGCCTAGAGGGTCACCAGCGCTCCCACCATCACCCAAACCGAGATAAAGGTACCCGTCCGGGCCGAACGCGAGCTGCCCGCCATTATGGTTACTGTAGGGTTGCTCAACTTCCATAATAATAACTTCGCTTTCCGGGTCGGCTACATCCGTATTTTCCTGGTCCAGCCTGAAGCGAGATAATACCGAGCGAGTAGGATCGGCAGCTGAGTAATAAACGTAAAAATAGCTGTTTCCCTGGTAATCGGGATCGAAGACGAGGCCAAGTAAGCCTTCCTCGTTACCTCCCCTGTTAACACGGTCTGTAATATCTAAGAATACATTCGCCTGCTGCGGATTGCTGGAGGAAAAGGAATAGATGACTCCTCCCTGTTCGGTAACAAACATCAGGTCGCTGGTATCGTCCGGTTGGACAAGGTTGGTCATTTCCTCGAAAGACAAATCGGTAAATACCCGTTCGACTTCGATACTGGTGGTAGGTGGGGTTGGTTCCGAATCACAGGCCAGCAAACCTGTCAGTGCCACTACTCCGATCACAAGTAATATGATTCTTGAGTAATGAACAATCCTCTTCATAGCGTCATAACCTCCCGCGTTAACTAATAGAATATCCGATTCAATACTCTGAATTTTTCATACACTTATTCATTTTAAGTAGGTATCGATGGAATAGTCATAAAACTGGATGGCAAAATGTAACAAAACTATGACATATTAGAGTTAAAAAGCCTTATTGGTGTGGTGTACCTGGAATTCAGTCAATATGACCTTGGTCTACTGATTCAGATGCTTCTTCTTCTATTTCAACTTGCATGGGAAGTTCTTTAAAAGGCAACTGTAGAGACTTCTTCATATCGACAGCGTTACGGGGAGAATACCCTCTCCAGTGGTTATTGAATAGAACAAACATCAATTTGGTCTGACCTGCTGCTGCCTTGATCCTATCTGCCAACTCTTCTATTTCCTCACCTGAATAAAGGTATTTATAACGGGTCTCACTGTCTCCCGTCCACCATGTCTCCGCATTCCTCCCGTGAAACCGGAAGTAAGCCATGTCGGCGGTTAGAGGAAGATCCTGAGCGATCGACGATTTGAATTTGGGCTCATCAATTTGAACCCAGGCAACATTATGTTCCTTGAGCAGCTTTGCGATATCGGGGTCGTCGCTCCAGCTTCTATGCCTTAACTCAACAGCCAGCCTGTACTCTCCGAACAACCTGCTTACTGCAGTTAAGACCTGCTGCCCGAAGCTGTCGTTCCTGAAGCTGGGTGGGAACTGTGCTAGCAGTGCCCCTAGCTTGTCGCTTTTCAATAATGGCTCAATACTTCCCTTGAATACATCTACGTCCTCCAGAGATATTGCTGCTTCCTCTCCCGTAGCTTCTTTATACATCTTAGGGTGGGTGAATTTCTGCCAGAGCTTAACGGTGAACAGGAAGTCCTTCGGGACTCTCCGTACCCAATTATAAACGTAGCCGGGGTTCGGTGGTCTATAGAACGAGCTATTTATCTCTACTGTATTGAAGAATTGGCTGTAATATTCAAGCTCATTTATCTTGCCGGTAGGGTAGAAATATCCAGTCCACTTACCTTCACCTTTGGGGTAGGACCATCCCGATGTCCCTATGTATATCTTCGCCTGATCAGCCATCTTTTGTACTCCTACAGCATCATTATACCAGCATATCTACAGGCAAATTAATTTTGATATATCCTGCTAAAAACCCTTGACAATAGCACAAATGTTCTGTTATGATTTTATTCCCTTTCTCGTTTTGGAGTCGATACCATGTCCAGGCTCATTGATGAACCGGTCAAAGTCCACCAGAACAACGGCTCGATAATAAATGCCTTCATCTGGAGAAAGCGCCTCTATAGAGTCGTCGATATTGTCGGTTGGTGGAGAGAACCTTCCGACTGGTGGAATGGCAAATCGATGCGTCTTTTCGTCCGTGTGAATGCACAGAACTCGAGCACCGGGACTTATGAGCTTTATAAGCTCGGGGAACGGTGGTTTATCTCCAGAGTCCTCGACTGAGGCGGTGGTTATGGGTTTCATTCATCTTCACGTCCATTCTCAATACAGCTTTCTCGACGGAGCTTCGTCCCTTGATACCCTGCTGGACAAAGCTGTTTCCCTGGAAATGCCGGCCTTAGCTCTAACTGACCATAACCGGTTGACCGGCGCCATTCGCTTCTACAGCAAAGCCAGAGCAGCGGGAATCAAACCGATAATAGGCGCTGAGCTCGACCTGGACGGTGGGTATCATCTAACGCTACTTTGTAAGAATGCCGACGGATACTCAAACCTCTGTCGATTAATAACCGAGGCCCACCTGTCAAATCGGGATAGGAAACCGGAAGCAACCAGAGAGATGCTGCTGAATCATAGCAGTGGACTGATAGCTCTGAGCGGCTGCGGCAACGGTGAAATACCTTCCTTCGTCGCTCAAGGTAAACGTGATAAAGCCGAAGAAGCAGCCTGCTTTTATAGAGAAGTCTTCGGTAAAGAGTTCTTCATAGAGCTTATCCGCTACCCTTCCAGAAAGGGGGTTTCCGACAGTCGCCGGCTTGCTTCTTTTGCCGAGGAATACAACCTGCCGATAGTAGCTACCAACAACGTCCATTACGCCGAAATAGAAGAATACCGCATCAAAGAGCTGCTTAACGCTATCGACCGGATAATACCAGCCTCTCAATTGAAAGATTTTCGCACTGTAGAGCAGTATCTGAAATCGCAGCAGGAAATGATGAAGCTGTTCAGAGACCTGCCTGAAGCTATAAATAATACCGGGGAGATTGCTTCCATGTGTAACCTGGAGCTGGAGCTGGGGAAGCCTCGCTTCCCTAAGTTTGATATTCCGGAGGGTGAGTTCGATTACGGTTATCTCAGGAAGATAGCTTTTGCAGGAGCCGAAATGAAATACGGTCTGCTATCCGATTCCATAAGGGACCGCCTAGAGCACGAGCTTGATACTATTAATAAATTGGGATTTTGCGGCTACTTCCTGGTGGTCTGGGATATAGTCCGCTGGGCGAAAAATAGAGGTATAAGATGCCAGGCTAGGGGAAGTGCCGTAGATAGCCTGGTTGTATACGCACTCGATATCAGCAATGTCGATCCTGTCGAATATAACCTGCTCTTCGAACGCTTCATGCATCCGTTAAGGCATGAGCCTCCCGACATTGATTTAGATGTTGACAGAAGACGAAGGGACGCGGTGAGGGACTATATATATCGGAAGTACGGTGCTGAGAATGTTGCCTGCGTGGGAACGATAAATACCTATATGGCCAGGGGCGCAATCCGCGACATCGGCAAAGCTCTACAAATACCAAAGGCGCTAATTGAAGAGGCCTGTAACGGCATCCACTGGTTATCTGCTTCAAAGCTCATGGAGTACGCCGATATGCTTCCCGAGCTGAAGCACAGCACCGTATACAAGAAAAAGGAGCTTGCCGATTTCTTTAAGCTATGCACTGCTATAGACGGATTCCCCAAGCATCTATCCGTCCACCTGGGAGGGTTGCTGATCGGTAACGGGCGTTTGTCTGACTTAGTCCCCCTTGAATGGTCTGGCGGAGGGGATATTATCAGCCAGTACGATAAAGATGATATCGAGAGGTTGGGGATTGTGAAACTGGACCTGTTATCGCTCCCTACCCTGACCGTCATTGAGGATACGCTGAGCAACATCAAGCGGAGCCGGGGAATGGACATCGATATAGAGAAGATACCGAGAAACGACCCTGCAGCCTTCAGTATACTCAGGGACGGCAGAACTATCGGGATATTTCAGCTCGAATCACCGGCGCAGAGAGAAATGGCAGGTAGACTTCTGCCGGACCGCTTTGAAGATATCATTGTGTCTATATCCCTGGTCCGCCCGGGTCCGCTCAAGTCCAATATGGATAAAGATTACCTGCCCAGAAGACACGGCCAGCAACCCGTGAAGTATCTCCATCCCAGGCTGAAAAATGCCCTCGGTGAAACACTGGGAGTAATCCTCTATCAGGAGCAGGTCCTCAAAGTTGCTCACGACTTAGCTGGAATGAGCTATGCTGAAGCCGATGGTTTCAGACGGGCCATGACTCATGAACGCACTGCACAGGAAATGGAGAAGATGAGAGACTCCTTCATTTCACGTGTCGTTGGGGATGGTATCGGCAAGAATATAGCCGAAAAGGTATTCGAGCAACTGGCTGCTTTTGCCGCCTACGGGTTCTGTAAGGGGCATGCCTGTGCTTATGCTATTACCGCCTATCAAACGCTCTGGTTGAAGAGTCATTACCCCGCTGAATTCCTGGCAGCGGTATTATCTAATCAACCTATGGGTTATTATCCATCTCGTGTCCTTGTAGCTGAGGCAAGGAGGTTTGGAATCGAAGTCTTACCACCCGACATAAACAATTCCTCCGAACATTATGCAGTGGAAGAAGGAGCAATACGAGTCAGCCTCAAACAGCTAAAGGGAATGTCTGAGAAAGCACTGGAATCTATATTATCAGCAAGGGCAGAGCGCAATTTCGCTTCTCTAAGAGACTTCGTGCTGAGGACCGATGTCAGTCAACCTATTCTGGAAAACCTGGTTAAGGTAGGTGCTTTTGATTCTCTGGGTGATCGGCATGATTTGTTATTACAGCTTCCAAAGCTATTGGAACTTAAACACAGGGCGACCAGGGGCGCAGTGTCATTTTTTGAAGATGCTACGCCCGGAGCATATACATCTATGGATTTATCCACTGATGATAAAAAGTCCAGGTTGTTTATTGAGAGAGAGCTGCTGTCGCTGGACCTGTCGGCGCACCCTCTCGACTTTTATGACTCCGGCAATGGAATCACCAGAATGAAGGACCTCCCCTCGATTCCTGCCGGCAGGAGGGTCAAGCTGGCGGGGTCAGTTATAGGTTACCAGACTCCGCCCACCAGAAATGGGAAGCGGGTAGTCTACGTGATAATGGAAGATGGGACGGGAATAGCAGATGTGACCGTATTCAGCGATGTCCAGGAGAAATGCGGTCAGGTCCTGTTTCGTGAAGGCTGGCTGACAGTCGAAGGTAAGATCCAGAGAAGAGGTCGGAAAGCTACTTCCATCATTGCCGAGGAATTGTATCCACTCAGTATGGCGGCATGCTAAATGGTATCGTTTAAAATATGAGCGGAGAATGTTCAATTTTATGTCAAGAACTCTTTTTAGTCCCTGCCATCCCCTACTGCAATGATTGTATACGTGATACTCATAGTACTACTCTTTGCGAGATTCTACGAAAAAGATTTGGACAGATGAATGGTACGGATAGCCCTTCGTCCCATTTTCTGATTCTCCAGCGAAAGTATATATTAAAAAGTATGTTATTATTCCGCGTTAGCTCATGGAAGAAAAATTAATAGCCCCGTGCGGGATGAACTGCGGCGTGTGCGTCGGCTATTTAGCGCTGCAAAATGACCTGAATAAGAAAGGCTTCAAAAGGAGATACTGCCCCGGTTGTCTACCTCGTGGCAAGAATTGTGTTTTCATGAAACAGCATTGCGACCTCGTTGGAAAGGGACTTGTACGGTTTTGTTATGAATGCCGTAACTTCCCCTGCCGCAGACTTAAAGCGCTTGATAAGCGTTACCGAACCAAATACCACATGAGCATGATTGAGAACCTGGAATACATCAGAGACAAAGGTATGGATAAATTCCTTGAAAAAGAACGGGAAAAGTGGCGATGCCCTGACTGTAACGGAGTAATATGCTGCCATAACGGATTGTGCTTAAACTGTAATCTTGATAAGTTAATTCAAAAGAAAACATACCGTTGGGGTGAGACATAATGAAAAAAACATGGATGGAGAAATTAGAGGACAAAGCTTCCTTGCCCAAAGTGCTCAAGCTGGAAAAAAGATTCCCCTGTTACAACGCCGTACACAAAATGGGTGCTGAAGTGGGCGATGAGGTCGTTCTGGTAAACCCTTCGGAGGTAGTGGACATTATGAAACAGGTGCCAAAGGGCAAACTTACTACTATTGTTGAAATATGTATAAAGCTGGCCAAGCGCCATAATACGAAGGGTTGTTGCTCACTAACTACAGGCATTTTCATCATGACAACTGCCAATGCCGTAGAGGAAGCCCACCGGGAAGGCAAGTTTCTGGATATACCATACTGGCGGACACTTAAAGCAGATGGCTATCTGAATCCGAAATATCCCGGTGGCCAGGAGGCGCACAAGAAATTGCTGGAACAGGAAGGACACAAAGTCGTACAGAAAGGTAAGAAATACCTGGTACAGGACTTTCAAAAATACCTGACATCATCATGAGATCCTATTTGAATTACCAAAGGAGTTGGTTGTGACACGCGAACAATTCCGTTTCCCCGTCGGGTACTATCAATTCCACAAGGACCAGGCTTATTACTAAAACCGTATAATTCACGTTTGCGGTTCCCTCACCATTTCCCACATGGGAAGATCCACTATCGGTAGAGTGATCTTATTGAGCAGTCTGAACCCAAAGTGTTCATACATCTTCATATTCTCTTCTGTTTCGGTCTCGAGATAGAGTTGGAGATCTTCGCGTTGAGATTTGTCAATTGCAGCACCTATCAGCTTCCTCCCGAATCCCATACCCTGCAGTGCGGTATCTACCCCAACAACTGACAGATGCAAGTATCTGTGCCCGGCCATATGTTTACGACGGTCTTCGCTAACTAATTTGAAGATCGGTGCCATCTTCTTTGTAGTATTCAATCCCATTCTCATCACCGAACTTATGCTCCCACTGCATAGCATGCGCCATACGCTCATGTCAGCATACTTTCCGGGAACAAACCCCATAATCCCCTCCAAATCTTCCGAGGGAGCATAGACTTCACCGTACTTCAGGCAATACCTTACAGACGCCCCAAAGGCGACGCGTAACCGTTTCTCCAAATGGGATTCCCTCTCATAGATCTTGTTCCATAGCGGATCATGTTGAAAGGCGTCAGCCAATACTTCCGAGGCCCGAGCGACATTTCCCCTCCGTAAGCTATATAGCATTCGTTCCTTCTTCTCTGCGTTATGGTCAGGAAGCCTGGAAATCATATCGCATTATCCACACAACCAGTGCCGATGGCAAAACCAACACCCCGCATATCTACCTCACTCCTTTTATACAGAAATATGTTACGTCCAGAGTGACCACTCCTATACAATTGAAAACGGCAAACACCAGAGTCAGGGTTCTGCCCCAGTTAGCAACAAACTCATTCATAAGAAGACCAATAGTTCCTATTATCAATAGGATAAAAGCTGTCAATTTGATGGCCCGGCCCATATGAATACCCTGCGACTAAACATCACCTTTGATCAGACTCTAAATCTAATCTCATCTGGAGTCACATTCTCTACCAGGATATTGACTCCATCTATTCTTATTTCACTGCGGTTCTTAGGGAAATACAGGTTCCAGGAATATCCCCGATACATGAATTCCCATCTCACTTGTATAATAGAAAAAACATTCTCGGAGGGCATTCCAGCATAAATAACGCGGTCTTTCCCTAATCCTAGTTTATGTGTGTCACCGACTGATAATACAATTGTCCTTTCCACTGCTCCTCCTTTTCCACTCTCAGATGTTGTATCGATTAACTATAGACATCTACAATTTTGGCTATTATAACACCAGGCCGAATATACGGTAGAACGTTCAACGGTCAGAATTGCACTCGAAATATCTAACCTTCAATGACGCCTTGAGCGCTTAAAAGCTTTGATAATTTCATGAGCCAGCAGGAATATGGCAGCTGCAGCGAAAACGCTTACCCAGTCGCTTACGGTCAAGGGAGCAAATCCCAAAAACCCATTGATGAAAGGAGTATATATTACTGTCAATGTTAATCCGATTGAGATTACAATCGACCATAGTATCTTCTTGTTACTCCAGAAGTTCCTGTTGAAAAATGAATCGTAGTTGTACCTTCTAGATAAGATATTGGCGAATTGACAGAAGACGATAGTTGCATAACTCAAGGTAGTGGCTCTTGAGTACAGAACATGCGTCGTTGTAAGTTCAGCGCCGGTCCACCTAATGAATAATACAAAATTTACAAAGGCAAGAGCTCCCATTAAGAACCCCAAGAACAGTATTTCAGACATTGTGTATCTGTTCAGGATATGTTCTTCCTGTCTTCGGGGTGGAGAAGTCATCAGGTCCTTTGAACCCGGGTCGAAGGTAAGAGCGGTAAGCGGTAAAATCTCTGCTAGTAGATCAATTGCCAATATCTGAATAACCAGAATTGGGATTGGCCAACCAAACAGGGCAACTCCAGCCAGCCCCAGAAGAACAATAGACAGTTCCCCGATATTGCTGGTTAGAGATGCGATTATCGTTTTCTTTAGATTGTTGTAAATAGTTCTACCTTCTCGTATTGCATATACAAGTGTTGAGAAGCTGTCATCTAGCAGTACAAGCTCAGAAGCTTCTTTAGCTACGTCAGTACCAATACTCCCCATGGCAACGCCAATGTGAGCACTTTTTAGAGCCGGCGCATCGTTGACCCCATCTCCTGTAACTGCAACCACTTCTCCTTTGCTTTTTAACGCCTTTACAATTCGTAGTTTATCCTCCGGAGAAACTCGTGAGAAAATAAGAGATTCATTGTCCTCCATAATTTCTGCGAGTTTTTCATTCCTGGTTTCAGACAACTCTTCTCCGGTAATTACAACTGCCTCTTTATTTTCGGGGGAGAGGCCAATTTGCTTTCCTACTGCTTGTGCCGTAATAGCATGGTCGCCGGTCATTATGAAGGTTTTAATATGGGCTTCATGCGCATCTTCTATTGCCTCTTTAACACCTTCCTTGGCAGGGTCATTCATTGCCATTAACCCCAATAAAATTATGTTTTTCTCCACATCATCCATTTCGTAATCATACTTAGCATCTTTTAATTCCCTGTACCCGAATGCCAGGACACGCATCGCTTTCCTAGAGTATTCCACGTTTAGATCATTCAGTATTTCAATATCCTTCTTTGTGAGCTCGGTATCTTTACCTCGTTTGTAAATGTATTTGCTCACTGACAGAACGGAATCGATTGCTCCTTTCATGCACAGGACCTTCTTACTACCAAACTGTCGAACAGAGCTCATCCTTTTACGGTCGGAATCGAATGGGAACTCCTGGAGCTCCGGGTTTTCCTCGTCCTCCTTGGGAGAGCGTGTCCCTAGTTTTGTTGATACTGTGATAAGAGCGGCCTCGGTTGGATCGCCAATGGGATACCAGCCCGGGTGATCATTATCGGGTTCATGAATTTCTGCATTTGATGCCATGGTGGCGGTATCGAGCATGATTTCTATTTTCTCGATATCCCGCTGTGTCAATTTCTTACCTTTTGAATCCAGTATGTCTCCCTCTGGTTCATAGCCAACCCCCGAGACTTCATATTGATGGTCATCAAACCAGATGTATTTCACAGTTATTTCATTCTTGGTAAGCGTACCTGTTTTATCCGTACAAATAACATTAGTTGATCCCAGGGTCTCTACAGATGATAATTTCTTAATAACGGCATTTCTCCTGGCCAAATTGGCTACGCCATTCGATAACGCTACGGTTATTTGCATTGGAAGTGCCTGGGGAACGACAGCGACTGCTAAGCCCAGGGCATAGATGAGCGCTATATTGATACCCAACCCCCGCCATAGGGTAACTCCAAATAGTACAAGCGCTACTATTATGGCGAAAACAGTAATTCTGTTAGCAATAGACTGCATTTCCAGCTGCAGGGGCGATTTCGACTTCTTTTCTTCCTGCGTCAAGCCCGCAATTCTTCCCAGTTCTGTATTCATTCCTGTAGCGACGATGGCCCCTTTGGCATTGCCAGTAGCCACGGTTGTACCGAGGAACGCCATATTGTCACGGTCTGCCAGAGATGTTTTCTTCTTTATTGTGTTACTGTTCTTTTCCTGGGGCATTGACTCTCCCGTCAGGGAAAAATCATTGGTTCTCAGATCAAAAGATTCAATTATGCGAACGTCGGCAGGAACTTTGTCGCCTTCCTCGAGGTATAAAATATCTCCGGGTACCAGCTCTAGCTGTGGCAGCTCAGTCAGTTCACCTTCTCTATATACCTTGGCCGGAGATTGGACTAGCTTCTTCAGGGAATCCATGATGCGTTCCGCCTTATGCTCCTGAAAGTAACCGATGATCGCGTTGATAAATACAATTATGAACATAATGGACCCGCCACGAAAATCGCTGATGGCAAAGGAAATTATTCCTGCGATAATGAGAATAATTACCAGCACATTTTTTAATTGCAGCAAGAACTGTAACCACTTAGGCGTTTTTGCCAGAGTGACGAGCTGATTTTCACCATATTGAGTCAGCCGCTTCTGAGCGTCCGTATTCGAAAGGCCATTCTCACTGGTTTTCAGGGCTTCGAAGCAGTCTTTGACTGTTTTTAAATAGAAATCATCGGGTTCCGGCATCGTAGCTTTTTCCCCTGCCATCACATATACTGCAAACAATAATTGGCTTATACTATGAGTTCCTATTCTGATTTTACACTATAAATAAGACTAATTCAGAAAATCCTTCGGCGATGGTCATATTAGTTCTAGCTGGTTTGCAGTAAGCCTGATTAGCACGGTGTCCCTGGAATTCTATCGCTGACGCTGAACAATACGTTATATTGTTGGATAAATATCTCCCAAAAAGGTTACCTCAAGTTATATCTCTCGCTCCGATAACTCAACAGAACTTTTCCATTATTATCCGTAGTTAGCCCCTAACGATTAAATTGAAATAATTTTCTGGTGGGCTAAACACAGATTAACCTTGGTTCGTTTCACTCCTTCGAAACATCTTCATCTCAGGGATGAGAAGAACAAGAACCAGTATAGAGGTAAGAGCATCTGTAATCGGGAACGCCAGCCATGCGCCGTCAAGTTGCCAGTAGTTCGGTAATATGAACACCAGAGGAAGCAGGAACAGAGCCGGCCTGGCTACAGCTGTTACGAATGCCTGAGGAGCTTTACCAATCGCCTGGAATACTATAGAGCCGACGATGATGAAGCCTATCAAATACACTGCGAAGAAGATGTGCCTAGCAGCATAAGCGGTCAGAACAATAAGTTCACTATCAGTAGTAAAAATACGAATAAACAACTCCGGGGCGAAATAAAGAGCGAAGAATGCAATAATGCTATAGCTTGTTGCGGCAATAATAGATATTTTGGTTACTTTCAATGCTCTGTCATAGCGCTTTGCGCCGTAATTGAAACCCAAAATAGGCTGCATACCCTGGCCAATGACTATACTGGGCATCAAGGCGAATATCATTATGCGCTGAATAAGTCCATAGCTGGAGATAGCTAGGTCGCCACCGAAAGCGAGCAGCGTTCTATTAACAAAAATTACTGCTAAACTCTGGGCTGCTGTCCTGGCAAATGAGGAAATGCCTATGGCAAGTATGGATTTCAATATATCCCATTTGATAACCAGGTTCTGCAAATGGACTTTCAGGAAACTCTTACCGGATAAGTAATAACGCAGAAAATACAGACTGGTAATTAATTGGGCTATCAGCGTCGCCAGTGCCGCTCCTTTCACCCCCATACCCAGCGGTATGATGAATATCGCATCAAGCGCTATGTTCAAACCGGCACCCATACTCATTCCAATCATAGGAACACGGGCATTTCCGGTAGCTCTTATCAGAAAGTTTTGTGCCATGGCGAAGGCTCGAAAAAACGTGCCGCTAAGAATAATCGTCATGTAGTCGCGGGCGTAAGGGAGAATAGTCTCCGATGCACCCATCAGCCTGAGCCATAAGTCGCGATTGAGCAAACCCGCTATCATTAGTACAGCGGCGATTATGAGAGTGAAGGTCAGAGCATTCCCCAGGGTACGTTCTGCTCTCGGGGTATTAGCGGCTCCAATTAATCTGGAGATGAGCGATGCGCCACCCATTCCCATCATCATCCCAATCCCCATTGTTAACATTTGAATGGGGAAAACTATAGAAAGCGCGGCAATACCGAGGGGACCAACGTAGTGTCCGATAAAAATTGTATCGACCACGTTGTAGAGGGCCATCACAAACATGCCCATAAATGCAGGCAGGGATAGTTTCAACAGCAGCCGACCGATTCGGTCATCATCCAGCACGTTTGTTTCTCTATTATTCATGGAGCTAGACCCTCACGCTTATGAAGTTCCATTTGAGCGACAAAAAACAACCTTCGCGCAGCCGATCAGGTTCCGAAAAGCCCACTGGCGACTCGCACTGTCAAAGGTTTCAGAAACTTGAAGTAATAAACTTCTTCTTGTCTCTTTTACATATTATCTGGGCTAGGTCTCTGCCGGATTTCATTACTGTTGGCAGACCGCCTCCAGGTTCAACCCAGTGCCCAACCATATAGAAGTTACCAAGCCTTGGCAGCATCTTACTCATGCCCCCAAGTCCTATCTCGGGTGTCCACAACCAGCCTTCGAAGCTCCCCTTCCAGTTGCTCGTGTACCTCATGACAGTTGCTGGGGTGCAAACGTCGGTCATCTCCACTTTCGACCTTATGTCTCCAAATCTCTTCTCCAGTATTTCGAGTACCTCCTCCGCAATCCTGTTCTTTTCAGCCTCATATTCTTTCGGGGTGGTTCTTTTCAGGTTGTCCCAGTATTCGTGCTCCCTGGTTAGTATCCAGGCTGTTATCACCGTTTTCCCTTCGGGAGCAAGCGTGGGGTCGAAGCCGAATATCCTGACCATAACCCCTTCGTACTTGGATACCCTATCAGTGGTCAATGGCTGCTCAGGGAACATGACTACAGCTCTTGGATAATCATCGAACGTTCTGGCGACGCCAAAAGAGACAAGCAGGTATGAAGGGAAGGTCTCGTAGTTGCTATAGTAACCCTCTATCTTTGCATCCATATACTTACCTTCAAGCATATCGAAGGTAGTAGAGTGGCCATCGGCGGCCGAAACCACGATATCTGAGATATGTTCTTCACCACTATCCAGCACTATCCCGGTGGCAACGTCGTTTTTCACCGAAATCTTGGCCACCTTCGATTTGTAGCTTATCTTTCCACCCAGCTCAAGGTATCGCTTCTCTATCTGTCGTGCTAATTCCAGAGAGCCACCGATAGGAAAACCGGCGCTCTTCTTGTGCATCCACACAATAGTCATGATAAGGAAAAGCATGTTGGTTTCCGGCATAAACATAGATTCAAAGGTTTTTTTGAGTAGCGGGTCGCTACACCGGTCTGCATATTGCTGTATAGACATGCCCGACCACTTCTTTAACTGCCTCATGAAAGGTAACATTCCAAATATCATCTTCAACCCGTCAATCGGTCCAAATAACTCGGGAGCTTTTTCAACAGGGAGATGAAATCCTACGAAACGTCTTGCGGCACTGGTAAACGACCGTATCAGTCCCTCGTCCGCTGGAGATTTTTCAAGCATCTCTTGCTTCAGCTTGTCTATGTCGGTAAATACTCTCATGCATCGGCCATCCGGCGTTTCCACTCTCATCCACTCCTCGCTATCGACGAACTTCATGCCTTTCATATCTACGAGTTCGTTCCAGAAACGATAGTACTTGTCGCTGGCATTAGAGCCGACCAGCCAGTGAATGCAGTTGTCAATCGTGTATCCTTTCCTTTTCCATGCAGTGCACACCCCACCTGGGAGGTTGTGCGCTTCGAATATCCGTGTGTCATAGCCGTTCATTTGTAGATAACAGCCGACAGATAGCCCTGCGATACCTGCTCCTATAATTGTCACTTTCTTCATGGTCTATACCTCCATATGCATATCGATTTAGTCACGTTAAAATCATATTCGGCGATAGTGAACCAAACAAGTATATGGCTCTAGCTCTACCATATTTTTCTTCGGTTGCCCTGCCTATATTCTCTGCGTCAACTTTATGATTCGGATGAATCCGAAATTTCCTTCTGCAGTGCTTTCCAGATTCCATTGTAGAACTCTCCCACTCTCTCACCAGCATTCTTGTATTTAACTGTGGCAAGAGGTCGAAACGTCGCAGCAAAATGTGCATTACTCAGACAGGCAATCGCCAACTCCTTGGTATCCATAATTTACCTCCACCTTGAATTCCTCCTGATTATACCACCCGCCGGCTTAGTGAAGTTTCAGGATACCACCTTAATGTTATAATACAACGCTGCAGTTTAACCTCGACCACTTCATTAGCATGGATAGCAGAAAGGGATAAAAACATAGGTAATGAATATTCGAGAGTACAATAGAGACGCCTGGGACCGTGAGGTGAAAAAAAACAACAAATGGACTATCCCGGTGAATGCCGAGACCATTGCAAAGGCGCGCCAGGGTGATTGGCAGATTGTTCTTACACCGACCATACCGGTTCCGATAGACTGGTTTCCGCAACTCAAAGGGGCAGATGTAATATGCCTCGCCAGTGGCGGCGGACAGCAGGGTCCGGTGTTAGCGGCGGCAGGTGCCAATGTGACCGTCCTGGACAATTCACCGCTGCAGTTAGAGCAGGATCGTTTTATAGCAGAAAGGGATGGCCTAAGTATCCGTCTAATAGAAGGAGATATGGCGGACCTCAATATGATAGATTCAATGAGTTACGACCTGATAGTTCATCCCGTCTCAAATACATTCGTGCCCGACGTGCGGCCGGTATGGGTGGAAGCTTTCCGTGTACTGCGGCACGGGGGCATCCTTCTGGCAGGTTTTATGAACCCTGCCGCCTACCTGGTGGATTACGAACTGGCTGAGCGTACGGGCGTATTGCAGGTGAAATACCGCATTCCTTATTCGGACATTCACGATCTGCCGGAAGAGGAAAAGAAACTCCGGCTGGAGCAAGGTGAGCCTATGGAATTTAGCCACACGCTCGACGATCAAATAGGTGGGCAACTTGCCGCTGGTTTTATTATTACAGGTTTCTACGAAGACAGGACTCCTCCATCACAAAACGAACCCTTGACTATTTATATGCCTAATTGTATGGCAACGCGGGCGGTCAAGCCATAATAAGTGCACTATCGTATCCTTTGAAAAGTCATCACAGGACCCGACCGATGTCAAACTAAAATACGAATTACTAAACTGAGAAGACAGTTCAGATATTTTCTATTTACCGAATGTGAGTATACTACAATCAAGATTACGATATTTCAGTTCTTCCCCTTCGGCTATATAAACAGCTCAAAGCGGTCTTTCTTCGCCTTACATATGGGGCACACCTCAGGTGGTTGTTCCCTGGCACAAAGGTAGCCACAAATCTTGCAACGCCATACTGGCAGTGGAAGGTCGGTTGGTTTCCTGCTTTTTTTCTGCGTTTCTCTTTTTCTCTCCGCCGGCGGTGTTCTCCGCTCCGGTATGCTACCTGCCTTCTTTTCGCCTTTTCGTACAGCCTCGGAGACGTACAGTGCGCAGTAGCAGGCGTCATATTCATCTAAATCGGGATCTCGATAATCGCACGGACAGATTATATCCAGGTCATCCTGTTTATCTCCTGAAGCGAGACGGCACGGGCACGCCCGATAGCCATATCT
>JBFEMR010000009.1:0-16441 GCA_041551495.1 Dehalococcoidia bacterium | reverse complement strand
TCGGTATATGGATATCGGTACTAATAAGCCGACGCCGGATGAGAGGGCATCGGTTCCTCACCATCTCATTGACGTAGTGAATCCTGACGAAGATTTTAGCTTGGCTATGTATCATCAGCTAGCTAATGTGGCACTGAACGCCATTCAGCGGAAAGGAAAATTACCCTTACTGGTCGGCGGCAGCGGCCTCTATGTGTGGTCTTTGGTAGAGGGCTGGAAAATACCTCAGGTGCCGCCTAATCTAAAGCTAAGACACCAGTTAGAAGCCATAGCAGAGCAAGAAGGCAGCCAGATACTTTACCAGCAATTACAGGATATTGATCCTGTAGCAGCAGAAAAAATCAATCCCAATAATACCCGCCGCATTATCAGAGCCCTTGAAATCTATAATGCGACAGGGCAGCCATCTTCTCGATTACAGCGTAAAGAAGTGCCGGATTTTCCTGTTCTCCTCATCGGTTTAACAAAAGATAGAAACGAATTATATGAAATAATTGATTGCCGAGTTGATAAAATGATACAACGGGGGTTGGTTGAAGAGGTGGAACAATTATTGAAGAAAGGTTATGGACCTTCTTTGCCTTCTATGTCGGGAATAGGTTACCAGCAGATAGTCCAGTTTCTTCTAAACGAAATGACTTTACCCCAGGCTATCGATAGAATAAAATATGAAACACATCGGCTGGCTCGTCACCAGTATGCTTGGTTTCGCCTTGACGACAGCAGAATTCACTGGTTTGATACTGGTAAGATAAAAACCAATGGCAACCTAACCACTCTGGACAAAGTGAAAGGGCTCGTAGAAGGCTTCATATCATGAAATTCTCCAAATTACAGGCCACAGGTAATGACTTCATCATGGTTGATGCCCGGACCATTGAAGAGGAATGGTCGAAGCTGGCCCAGGCTACATGTGACCGTCACTTCGGCATTGGTGCTGACGGTTTGATACTGGTACAGGATTCGACCATTGCTGATTTGAGGATGCGTATTTTTAACTCCGATGGTTCTGAGGCTGAAGTCTCCGGCAATGGGCTCAGATGTTTTGCCAGGTATGCTATCGATAATGGCTTGATCTGTAATAACTCATCACGGATAGAACAAGATCATTGCTATGTAACAATAGAAACTTTGTCAGGCGTAAGGAAGGCAAAAGCCTATATGTCGGGAGATAAAGCCGACCATATCGAGGTGAATATGGGCCTGCCCCAATTCCAACCAGAGCAAATTCCCGTTAAAGTTGAAGTTGACATAATACCAATACTGGGTTATCCTTTGATGATAAACGAAAGGAAATTGAATCTGTCTCTTCTATCCATGGGTAACCCGCACGCCGTGAGCTTTATAACCCAACCAACTGCTGATTTCCATTTAGCAAAGATAGGGCCAGAAGTAGAAAAGCATCCCATATTCCCCCAGAGGACTAATTTTGAGGTGGCCAGAGTCCTGAGCACGAGGAAAATAGAAGCCAGGGTATGGGAACGAGGTGTAGGAGAAACTCTGGCCTGTGGTAGTGGAGCTTGTGCAATTGCTGTAGCCGCTCGACTATTGGACTATGTAGAACCTGAAGTTGACATAATACTTGAAGGCGGGACTTTGACAATATACTGGGATAGGGTAGGGGAGGTATTACTTACCGGTCCAGTTGAAGAAGTTTTCACCGGTGAATGGCTTGGAGGAAATGGCTGATGGAATTAGCCAAAAGGCTTAATAGATTGCCTCCATATCTTTTCGTAGAGATAAATCAGAAAATCGCTGAGCTTCGGGCTAAAGGGGAGGAAGTAATCAGCTTTGCTGTCGGCGACCCTGATTTACCTACACCATCTCATATCATCGAGCGTATGTGCCAGGCAGCACACGACTCTACAAACCATCGTTATCCTGAAACCGCCGGCTTGCCTGAACTTTGTCAAGCCATTGCTGAGTGGTATGAGAAACGTTTTAGGGTTACGTTGAATCCATCTAAAGAGGTTTTGCCACTTATTGGCTCCAAAGAGGGGATTGGGCATGTAGCTTTATGTTTCATTGAGCCTGGTGATTTAGCCTTGGTGCCTGACCCGGGCTATCCGCCATATTCTCTGGGTACCGTATTGGCCGGTGGCGAACCTTACTCGATGCCGTTGAAGGACGAAAACGATTTTCTGCCCGATTTTGAAAATATTCCGAGCGAGGTAGCGGATAGGGCAAAACTCATGTGGCTTAACTACCCCAACAATCCCACCGGCGCTATAGCGAACCTTGACTTCTTTGAGAAAGCGGTTCATTTCGCACATCAGCACGATTTAGTAATCTGCCATGATGCTCCTTATACCGAAGTTGCCTTTGATGGCTACAAACCACCGAGCTTCCTGCAGATATCCGGGGCAAAAGAAAGAGGTGTTGAATTTCATTCCTTGTCCAAAACCTATCACATGACGGGATGGAGAATAGGTATGATGGTAGGCAATGCTGACATGGTGAATGCCTTATTCAAAGTTAAATCCAACCTGGATTCAGGCGTTCCCCAGGCAATTCAATATGCCGCCGTGGAAGCTTTGCGTGGCTCTCAAGAACACATAGCGGAGCATAATGCCGTTCTTCAAAGGCGTCGAGATAAATTGCTAAAAGTCATTAATGAGATAGGGCTAAAAGCAAGAACACCTGAGGCAACCTTTTATATCTGGGCTAAGATTCCCCAGGGATATACATCTATAGATTTTACTAAAAAATTACTGGGCGAAACCGGTATAGCAGTGACCCCGGGAATCGGCTATGGCAATGAAGGGGAGGGTTACATCAGATTTTCCCTGACCATTTCCGATGACCGACTGGAAGAGGGAATAAGTCGGCTATTGGCTTGGCACAGGAGGAGCAGATAAAGCAAAAAATTTTTACTACTGAAGCTAAGGCGGAACGAGCATTCCTTGTCGGTGTGGGAAGCAAAACCTCTAAGAATAACGACTGGTCAATTCAAGATTCTTTACAAGAGCTTTCTTACCTAACTAAAACAGCGGGTGCCAATGTAGTAGGTATATTAACTCAGAAGCTGGATGCACCGACACCTGCCTATTATATAGGTAAGGGTAAAATTGAAGAGCTAATTAACCTCAAAGAGCAAACTCCACACGACACAGTAATCTTCGATGATGAGCTGTCGCCTAGGCAGCAAAGGAATCTCGAAGAGGCACTGGGAGTCAAAGTAATTGACCGCAGCGCTCTGATATTGCACATCTTTGCTCGAAAAGCTCGAACCCATGAAGGTAAACTCCAGGTTGAATTAGCACAGCATCAATATCTCCTGCCGAGGCTTATCGGACAGTGGCGCCATCTAGAGCGACTTGGTGGTGGCATCGGTACCAGAGGTCCCGGTGAGGCACAATTGGAAACCGACCGCCGCCTTATCCATAAGCGTATCAATCTGCTTCAGAATAAAATAGAAAGTGTCAGAATGCATAGAGCACTTTACAGGAAACGCCGTAAGGAGACTGGCAAACCTATCGTAGCCCTCGTCGGTTACACTAACGCCGGTAAGAGCACTTTATTTAACACTTTGAGCAAAGCCAGTGTAGATGTGGAAAATAAGCTCTTTTCTACCTTGGATCCAGTAACTCGGCGGCTGACTCTGCCCGCTGGACAACAATTTCTAATCACAGATACTGTTGGCTTCATAAACAAACTTCCACCTTCAATAATTGCTGCGTTTCGAGCAACTTTGGAGGAGCTGGATGAGGCTGATTTACTTCTCCATGTAGTTGACATAACACACAAGAATGCTGCTAATCAGTGTCTCACCGTGGAAAAGATACTCAGAGAGCTGAATCTAGAAAACAAACCAAAGTTTACTGTGTTCAACAAGCTAGATCTGGCTTTGGACAGCGAGGCGGAGCTGAAAACATTGACCACAATTCCTCACTTTAAGGAGGAAATTTTATTGCCGGCCGAGGACATTGTTCTTATCTCTGCGGCTAAAGGATGGGGGATAGACGAGTTGCTAAATAGGATAGCCTGTCATCTTGAGGGTGCAATCTCCTGTTAGAAAATGAAAATTACAATTGTTTACGATAATGAAGTGAGAAAAGTAGGTCTAAGAAAAGGCCATGGATTTTCTGCCGTATTGAAGATGCGGGATTGCCGCCACTCTTGTTTGATGCAGGCGCCGATGGCTCTGCACTACTGCATAACCTGCGAGAGCTTAATATTGACCCACAGGAAATAAGTATAGTCGTAATCTCACATACCCATGGAGACCATACCGGAGGACTTTCTGAAATCCTGGGAGTAAATAGGATTGCTGAACTTTATATTCCAAGTTCCTTTAAGAAAGCATTTCCAGGACGAAAGGTAACCATGGTCAAAGGTCCCGTGCAAATTCGGGAAAATATCTTCTCGACCGGTGAACTTGAAGAAACAGAGCAATCCCTTGCTCTTAAAACCGATAAGGGGATATTTGTGCTTACAGGTTGTGCTCACCCGGGGATGGGATACATTTTCGACGCCGCTATCAAGTTTGGGAGAATCTATGGAATTGCCGGTTGATTCCATGGATTCCGAAAATTCGAGGCTTTCCGTGGTTTATCGTTGATTTGCCCCTGTCATTGCACCGTACACAAGCAAGAGATAAGAGATTTGTTTAAAAATGAAACTCTAGAGTGTGGTGCAGGGTTGGTGATCGAATTATGAAGCGCCAACCCTCTCGCCGAATATCCTGGTGCCTATTCTGATTATGTTGGCACCCTCTTCCATGGCAACCTTATAGGAATTAGTCATGCCCATGGAAAGATATCTCATCTCTACATTCCGTACGTTCAACCCTCTAATTTTTTCAAATATTCTTCTTGTTTCGACGAAATAAGGTCTGGAGTTTTCAGGGTTTCCGAAACGAGGCCCCATTGTCATAAGGCCCATAACCTTGATATTTCCAAGCCCTGATATTTCTCTTATTAATGGTTCCACATCCTCCGGGAACACCCCTGATTTCTGTGGTTCTTTGCCACTGTTTACCTCAATCAATATTGGCATGATTTTGTTAATTTGAGCGCACTTTCTATCAATTTCCTTGGCTATTTCTAAAGAATCGACACTTTCTATCATGTCGAACATTTCCAGCGTCTTTCTCCGGACATTATGCTTCTGTAAGGTCCCAATAAAATGCCATTTCACTTTCGTTCCAATTAGGTCGTATACTTCTCTCGCTTCCTTGACATAATTTTCTCCAATGATTTTTATTCCCGCCTCAACAGCTTCCCGAATTTCCTCCGGTGTTCTTGTTTTAGCCGCCGCCACAACTTCGACTCCATCAGGGAGCTCAGCTAATAGTTTAGTAATATTTTGTCTGGTTGATTTACTCGACACATTATGATTGTAATCCAAAGAGCTTGCCAGCTTCAAGGATAGGCAATGTAGTAGGCATGTAACAGATTATGGCCCCGGACTGAAGTCTAGATGCTTACGACCAGAAATTATTAAACCTCGCTATTAGCGGCGGTTTTAGGGGCATGAAAAGGGCGAAGATACATATTATTATATACCCGTGCCTTTAAGGGCTAGTCTGGTTGACGTTCTAGTGCCGGATTGTAGGGGAGAGTGATAAAATCGAGCTTTTTTAAATTCCAATAACTTGATAGCGACCTTTGTACTAGTATAAAGCGTTGATTCACCTCGATCCTATGAACAGTATTTAAAATCATTCACTTGACAAGAAAAGGTGAAAAGCATTAACATAATAGAACGTCGCAAACTGTCACTTTTGCGACATCTAACAATTGAAAAGACATGAGGATTGAATATGACCCTGAAATCATTTATCGCTGAGTTTTTAGAATATCTGGAAATCGAAAAAGGCTGCTCTCCACTTACGATTCGCGAATATAAACATTATTTGAAGCGCTTCTACAACTGGGTTATAGAAGATTCCCCTACTATAAAACCTGAAGACATAAACCTGGAAATTGTCAGAAGGTATCGATTATATTTAGCGCATTTGCGTGCCAGCAATGATTTGCCGCTTGAGCGTATTACCCAGAGTTACCACATCGTTGCGTTGAGGGCTTTTTTACGCTATCTGCTAGTTCAGCGCGATATACCCACCCTGTCTCCTGACAAGATAGAACTTCCCAAACAGAGTGCCCGTTCCATTACTTTTTTAAACCTGGAACAGATAGATAGACTACTAAACAGTCCCAAAATAGCAACTAATGTGGGGCTAAGAGACAGAACTATTCTGGAAACCCTATTCAGCACCGGATTAAGGGTATCAGAGTTAGTTAGTTTAAATCGTGACCAAATAGACTTAGAGCGTAAGGAGTTTGGCGTGAGGGGCAAAGGGAACAAGCTACGAGTAGTTTTCTTATCGGATACGGCAGCGGAGTGGATTGAACGCTACTTGAAGTCGCGCCAGGATAACTTTAAACCCTTGTTTATACGCCATAGCGGTAATGTAGATATTCGGAACAATGGCGAAGGAATGCGATTAACAGCTAGGTCCATCCAAAGAATTGTTGCCAAGTACGCAAAAAGAGCCGGGCTGCCAATCGAAGCAACGCCCCACACGCTTAGGCACTCCTTTGCCACAGATTTGTTGATAAGTGGCGCTGATATACGTTCTGTCCAAGAAATGCTGGGTCATGAAAGCATTAGAACAACCCAAGTTTACACCCACGTCACTAATAGACATCTGAAACAAGTTCATAAAGCCTTCCATAGTAGAAGGAAGCAAGGATAGAATTTAAGATATATAATATTATGTCAACTAACATTACAAGCGAGCTGTCTCCTTAAAAGATTAAATATTATATTCTTAAACGATATACAGTGAAATTCTAATAAACAAATAAAGCTAAGATTTTGCTACGTCTTTATAACCACAGCCCTGCCATTAATGACGTCAGTTCAAAAACTCATATACCATTCTTCCTACATACCTGGCAATGGCAGGTGCGGCAGTTAGCCCCGGCGATTCTATCCCGATTAGATTTATTAAGCCCGGAAATCCTGCGTCATATTCATGTGTAATGACGAAATCTCGGAAACCTTCTCCTGGCCCTTGAAGCTTGGGCCTTATGCCGGAAGACTCGGGTGATAAATCTTCGAGTTCAACAAATGGAAGAAACCTCTTGGCTGATTCGTAGAAATATTGTTTGTGCTTATCGTCAACTGCATAATCTATCCCTCTAACATAGTAGGCACTAGGGCCAAGCAGCACTCTATGATCGAGCCCCTGTTTCCAATGAATCCCATGTCCGGCTTGCTCTGGTGTCGGGTAGATCAACCTGCTTACCAGATTTCTATATTTTGAGTTTAGACTGAAGTATTCGCCTTTGCAATAATGAAGCTTATAACCTGCTTCAGCTATATCAATGCCGACTAGTTGGGCTATCCTGTCAGAGTTTAAGCCAGCGCAGTTAATAACAACACGAGCAATAAAAGCAGAAATCCCATCTCGGTCCTTGATTTGGACCTTATAATTTGTCCCTGCTCTTTCCATTCCTACTACCTCAGTACCGAAAACAAACTCAGCTCCTTTTTCCCTGGCCTGGTTGTAAAGCAACTTCAGCAAAGTATGGCAGTCCAAAATTCCACTGGATGGGGATAATAACCCTGCTTTGCCTTTGATGTTTGGCTCGAGTTTCTTCAATTCTGTCCGGGAGAGTCGCGCCAAATCATCGACGCCATTTTTTCTTCCCTGCTCGTAAAGTACATCGAGCCAGCTAATTTCATCTTCGTCCGCTGCTACGACAATCTTTCCGGATTTCTTAAAGGGGATATTATGTTTGTCACAAAGCTTGTAAAGTAGGCTTTTCCCTTCTACACAAAACTTAGCTTTTAGGGAGTCTTCAGGATAGTATATACCGGCGTGAATTACCTCACTGTTCCTGCTACTGGTCTCGAGCCCAAATGTGTGGTTCTTTTCAAAGACGAAAACTCCTTTTTCTCCTTGTGCAATTTCACGGGCTATAGCTAAGCCAATTACCCCGGCACCAATGATTGCTACATCGATTTCAGCAAACATTTTCTAGTCACCCTTGATTCGAATCTATTTTAATAAAAACCGATGTCTTACCTTGGCATAGAAAAGCTTAATACCAGTACTTCAACCTCAGGTCGGATGTTGTGAGTGGTGTCTGGTACAAATCTCCGGATTTGGTGAAGCTTGGGTACTGCCGATTTGCCATCCACCATACCTCTGGCAATCCCTCCGAGGATGAACAGGTATTCTATCTCTTTATCCGAGAATTTTCTCTGCTTCTTCCCTGTAGGCATCCATCAGGTATGGTATACCGGTGACTTTGGTGCATTCTTCGGTCAAGGACATCAGTTGACGCCGGGTGATAGCTGGTACGCTGAAACATCTTGCCCCAGCCATTAGTTGTTGTAAACCTATTCTAATCTTTTCGCTGAAACTGTATATTCCCACAGCACCGAGCGGAATATTCTTTATTTCACCAGAACCTACTATACTCTTAACATCTTCGTAACAAACGAAAATCTCTTCAGGGGTAGAACCGAATTGACTGACTGTATTGGGTAACTTTCCATCCTCAAGCCACTGCTCAATATTTTTACCTACCATTCCCGGTATCATTAAAGCCCGTCCCATGCAGACTGCTTTGGTAAACGGTGCCCCAAGTGCAAGGGCTTTGAAGACGCCGTCTTCACTACTGAACCCACTAGCAAAAGCGATATCGGGTACTCGTTCACCTCTCTGAGCTAGCTTCTGGCAAAAATCATGAGCAGCAGCGTGCAGATAGAGACTTGGCATGCCCCATTCTTCCATCATTCGCCACGGGCTCATACCGGTACCACCGCCAGCGCCATCAAGTGTAAGCAAATCAATTTTGGCATTCGCTCCCCACCTGATAGCCATAGCTAGTTCTCGCAATCCATATGCACCAGTCTTTAGAGTAATACGTTTGAAGCCCAATTCTCTGAGCCGTTTAATCTCGTTATAAAAACCTTCTTCATCAATAAAGCCAAGTCGGCTGTGGCGTTCAAATTCCTTGAGAGAACCGTCCTTAAAGGCTGCCTGGGCTAACGGACTTGAAGGATCAGGAGTGATAATATAACCACGCTTTTGAAGCTCTAGTGCTCGTTCTAAGCTGTTGACCTTAATTTCACCGCCGATACATTTCGCACCCTGTCCCCATTTGAGTTCAATTGTTTTCAGGCCATATTTTTTATTTACATATTCAGCGACACCCAATCTAGTATCCTCTACATTCATCTGGATCAGGATTTCGCCATATCCCTGATGATAACGTCGATAGACCTCTATTCGACGGTCCATATCTGGTGCTGAGATAACCTTACCATTTGAATCAAGCTTAAGCTGAGGATCAATACCACAAACATTCTCACCACAGACCAACGTAACCCCACTGATAGCAGCGCCAATAGCGAAATGATCCCAGTTCTTGCGAGCTATCTCTGTAGAACCCAAAGCGCCAGTAAAAATAGGAACCCTCATCCTGACTTTTGTGTCCCAGCCGTATTCAGTCTCAGTATTTACTATTGGGAAAGTAGCTGTATCAGAGTCACCGATTATTTTAGGTGGTAACCCTTCAGCTCCTAAGGCATACCCCTGGATATTCAGGTGTGAGTAGTCAATCGGATAATCCTTATCACCTCCAGCAGTGACTTCACCGTAGGGTCCGGGATAGATTAACTCTCTCCCACGGAAGGTTGCTTTGAAAACCTCACAGTTACCGGTACAACCATCAAGGCAGCGGGAGCAGATACCACTCATAGGCACTACACTTCTGGAGCGATTGGCTGTTCTAGTGGCTTCATTGGCATTTGGTCGTCGCAAGTTCATTGTCTAAACACTCCTCTACTTATTATTTATTACAGAGTATTCTTTTTTCTATCAGGTATCGTTTCGCTACAGGAAAAGATATTTAGCCGAAGTCGAAGAAAGAAGCAACTAGAACTATTAAGGTTTTGACAACGGTTACAACCTCATAAAGCCGAGCCTTCTTGACCAGTGCTCAGAATTCTCCTGATTGCGATCGTATTTCTCTCTACGTCCTGTGCCTGGAAATGTAAGGCAGCATTCTGGTATCCTGGATAATAGGAAATCGTTTTCCACAATACCAGAGCAAAGCCATCCTTGTCAACTAAATTATATAACTGCTATTTGTCAGTATACCGATTAAGATCTTGCTTAGTTCCGGCGCTTCGTGTACCATAGAGCTTTCAGGAAAACGACAAGATATGAAGGTGGGGGTTCTCGCTTTACAGGGAACGTTCGTAGAACATATTGAAATTCTGCGGCAATTAGGTGTCGAAGCGTCTCCAATTCGCCTGCCCCATGAACTTAACAACCTAGATGGGCTTATCATCCCCGGCGGTGAAAGTACTACCATGCTAAGACTCATGGACAGTTTTGGGTTGCGCCGACCTATAAAAGAGATGGCGCTAGGTGGGTTAGCTATATGGGGAACATGTGCTGGGATGGTCTTGCTTGCTACAAGCATCTCCAACTATGAAATGGAGACTCTGGGTCTAATGGATATTAAGATCAAGCGCAACGCCTTCGGTAGTCAGCCTGATAGCTTTGAGGTGGACTTGGAAATACCAGCAATAGGCGAGAAGCCATTCCGTGCTGTTTTCATTCGAGCTCCAGTCATTGAAGAGGCTGAATCAAGCGTAAAAATACTGTCCTGCCTTCCCGATGGCGCCATCGTCACTGCCAGGCAGAATCGATTGCTGGCCTGTGCTTTCCACCCGGAGTTCACCGACGACCTAAGATTCCACAACTATTTTCTAGATATGGTTGACCAAAAAGTATCCCATAACCCTGAGGAAGGAATCCTCCAAGGTAGCAGACCTAAGGCTTAAAGTATACACATTTGCTGGAGATTGTAGAAAGGTAAGTTTCTTGTTTCGAATCGAGGTTTCTGTAAGAGCTGGTTTACCGGATCCTAGGGGAAATAGCCTGGAAACGGACATCCGCGACATCGGCATCATGAATGTAACACGGGCCAGGGTCAGCGACGTATATTTCTTGGAGGGAGATCTGAACGAGGGGGAGGCAATAAGAATTGGCCAGGAGCTATTAGCTGACCCTCTAGTTGAAGACTTTTCTTGTGGTGAGGGGCTAATAGCTCGTATCGAGGGTAGTGATGCCCATGTAGTTGAAGTGGCTTACAATCCTGGTGTAACAGATCCCGTGGAGGAGAGCATCGGTAAGGCTATCCGCGACCTCGGTATAACTACTGTTAAGTCAATAAAAACTGCCCATAAATATTCTTTATGGGGTGACCTCTCAGAGGAGAACCTTCAATCTATCTGCGATAAGCTGTTAGTCAATAGTGTGATCCAGCACGTGGTTACCAAGAGAGAAGAGATTATCCTCCCCTCAACAACCTATAAATTTGTCTTAACTACTGTGGACTTGCTTAACTTGGACGATGGCGGTCTGATGGAGGTGAGCAAGGATAGGCTTTGGTTGAATCTAAAGGAGATGAGGCATATCAGAGATTACTTCACAAAACTGGGTCGTAATCCTACCGATGTGGAGCTTGAAACTCTGGCACAAACTTGGTCCGAGCACTGCATACACAAAACATTCAAGAGCAAAATCAAGCTGGGGCAGCTCACTGTCGACAACCTGCTTAAAAGCACTGTGATGAGGGTCACGGAGGAGTTAAAAAAACCTTGGTGTCTTTCGGTTTTTCGGGACAATGCCGGTGTAATAGATTTCGATGGCAGCTATGCCGTCTGTTTCAAAGTAGAAACACATAACCATCCCTCGGCAGTGGAGCCCTACGGAGGGGCAGCAACGGGGATAGGCGGTGTAATTCGTGATATCCTGGGGACAGGACTGGGGGCTAAGCCCATACTGGACACCGATGTTTTCTGTTTTGCTCCCCCTGATTTCCCCGATGATAAACTCCCCCACGGTGTGTTGCATCCCCGCCGTATCTTCAAAGGTGTCAGGGCCGGTGTGGCCGACTATGGAAACCGACTCGGCATACCCACGTTAAACGGCGCTGTCCTCTTTGATAATCGATATTTGGGCAACCCCCTGGTCTTCTGCGGGACAGTGGGTTTGTTGCCCGCGAGCATGAGCCAGAGGGGTGAGCAGCAGACCGGCGACTTGGTGGTTCTGGCGGGGGGCAAAACCGGACGCGATGGCATCCATGGCGTTACTTTCGCCTCGGGAGAGCTTACCAAGGAATCGGAGGCCGTCTCAGCCAGCTCCGTCCAGATTGGCGATCCCATTACGGAAAAGAAGCTAATAGATGTTCTCCTCAAGGCGAGGGATCGGCAATTATACAGGCGAATCACCGATTGTGGAGGAGGCGGCCTTTCATCGGCGGTGGGTGAAATGGCTGAAGAAACAGGCGTACGTGTTTACCTTGAGCGGGTTCCTTTGAAGTATTTGGGGCTCTCCTACACGGAGATATGGATATCTGAATCTCAGGAACGAATGGTATTAGCTGTACCACCAGATGCAGTTGACCAGTTGATATTCCTTTTCGAGAGTGAGGGGGTAGAAGTTACAGTTATCGGTGAATTCACGGATACTCGACGACTTGAGCTTCTCTATGAGGGCAATCTGGTCGGTGACCTCGATATGGAGTTCCTGCATAAAGGATTGCCTCAACGCGAGAATGAGGCTGTCTGGGAGCTGCCACAGCATGCAGAGCCGGATTTTCCGCCGCCAATTGACCTGCGCGAAGACCTAATGCATATTCTGGCCTCATGGAATGTTTGTAGTAAAGAATGGGTAATACGCCAGTACGATCATGAAGTGCAAGGCGGTAGCGTTCTCAAGCCTCTCACAGGGGTAAACAATGATGGCCCCAGTGATGCTGCTATCGTTAGACCAATATTGGATTCAGATATGGGTATCGTCGTTGCCAACGGCATCAATCCGAAGTATGGTGACATCGATCCTTACTGGATGGCCGCTTCTGCCATAGATGAAGCTTTGAGGCAAATTGTGGCTGTTGGGGGCAATCTTCAAAGGGTAGCCCTACTGGATAACTTCTGTTGGGGTAATCCAGACAAACCGGACAGATTGGGAGGCTTGGTGCGGGCAGCGCAAGCCTGCTACGATATTGCTCTAGGCTACGAAACTCCCTTCATCTCCGGAAAGGATAGTCTCTATAATGAATTCGAGACTGAAAAAGGGAGCATCTCGATTCCACCCACTCTACTCATCTCCGCAATGGCAGTTATGAATAATATAGAGCACGCTGTCACAATGGATTGTAAGCGAGAGGACGATCTAGTCTACATTATCGGTACCACATTAAATGAACTTGGTGGCTCACAATACTACGGTGTTCACGGCTATGTTGGGAATAGAGTTCCCAAGGTTGACTCCAAGAAAGGAAAGAAGCTTATGGACACCCTCGGCACCGTAATGGAGAATGGTTTGGTTAAGGCTTGCCATGACCTCAGTGAAGGGGGTCTTGGAGTAGCTGCTGCCGAGATGGCCTTTGCTGGTGGTTTAGGGATGGTAATCCATTTGGGGCAAGTACCATTGGGTGAGAGCATTAATCGAGACGATTACTTGCTCTTCTCTGAATCAAATACCAGGTTCCTGGTAGAGATAGCGCCGAAAGATAGGCAGCAATTCGAGAATATGATGGCTGGAGTCGATTTCGCCGCTATTGGTAAAGTTACAGACAAAGGGAGGCTCGAAATCTACGGTATTAATGGAGCAACAGTGCTTTCAGCCCCCGTTATTGAACTCAAAGAGGCTTGGCAGAGACCTCTTCGCTGGTAGGATTTGAGATGGCGACTAAAGTGAAGGCGTTGATACTACGAGCTCCAGGGACAAACTGTGACGTAGAAACCGCATTTGCTTTCAAACAAGTCGGGGCACAAGCGGACTTGGTACACGTAGGTGAGCTTATCAATCACCTGACGTCTCTCTCCAATTACCAGATAATGGTCATCCCCGGTGGTTTTACTTACGGGGATGACATTTCAGCTGGTAAAATCCTTGCTAATGAGCTGAGACTCAAACTAAGGGATGAAATCAAGACGTTTGTTGACGATGGGAGGCTCATTCTGGGAATTTGTAATGGTTTTCAGGCCCTGGTGAAAGCTGGTATGTTACCCGAGTCGAGGAATGAAAATGCGCAACCTCTTACCATAGCGGGCAACGATTCCGGCAAGTTTGAGTGTCGCTGGATCTACCTTCAGGCCAATAAAACAAGCCCTTGCGTTTTCACAAAGGGAATAGACCTTATGTATCTCCCGGTGGCTCACGGAGAGGGCAAGGTGGTCGTTGAGCCGGGGGTACTAGAAGAGCTAAATGTGGCACTTCACTATGCTGACGAGACAGGAAACATCCAAGCCGACTACCCCTACAACCCCAACGGTTCAGTGAACAATATAGCTGGTATCTGCGATTCCACCGGTCGTATTTTTGCTTTGATGCCACACCCGGAGCGATTCATCCATTGGACGCAACATCCAAGGTGGACAAGAGAACCCCGACGGGATTATGGGGACGGCTTCCGCATTTTTCTGAATGCAGTGGAATGGGCTAAGGGCATTTGAATAAAAGATCGGTTCATCCTGAATTAGTCTAAGTAGATTAAGAAAAATGCAGATTAATGTTTTGCTATACTATTCATTGCCATAAGGAGGCAAATTGCACAATATCAGGATTGGTATAGCTCAGATTAATTCCACTGTAGGCGACCTTACCGGAAATACTAAAAAAATAGTGGGATCCATTGACCAGGCGAAATCCCTGGGTGTTGACTTGGTGACCTTCCCTGAACTGGCTATAACTGGCTACCCCCCAGAAGATTTACTACTTAAACCCCAGTTCATTAAGCAAAACAGGGAAAGCCTTAATAAAATTATAGACCATAGCTCGGGTATAGTGGTAGTAGTCGGCTTCGTTGATAACGATAGCGATATATACAATGCTGCCGCAATTCTCTACGATAAAAAATTGGTGGGAGTATACCATAAATTTTATCTGCCGAACTACGGTGTATTCGATGAAAATAGATATTTCCAAGCGGGTGAGGAGTGTCCCGTTTTCATCGTTTATGGCATCGGTATAGGTGTAAATATTTGTGAAGATATGTGGTACGAAGCCGGGCCAGCACTTGTCCAGACTTATGCGGGAGCCGCGGTGCTCATTAATATAAGCGCTTCTCCATATCATGCCGGGAAAGGGCTCTTTAGAGAAAGGATGCTTGCTACCAGAGCATCCGATAGTGCAGCTATTGTTGTCCACAATAATTTGGTTGGCGGGCAGGATGAGCTTATATTTGATGGCAACAGTCTCATAATCAATGAAAAGGGAGAAATCGTTGTTCGTGGGAAACAGTTTGAAGAAGACTTTCTTGCAGTTGATTTGGATATGGAGGCGGTATTCCGCTCTCAGTTGCGCGACCCTAGACGAAGGAAAGAGACGCGATGGGTCAAGGAGAAGCTAGAAAGAACTGCTAAGATAGAGATATCTAGTGAGTATCCAGAAGTGGTCAAGCCTTCTTTACCGCCAAGAAAGGTTGATAAACTGGATGAACTTGCTGAGATATACCAAGCCCTTGTTCTCGGTACCAAGGACTATGTGCATAAGAACGGCTTTGAGAAAGTAGTTATAGGTTTATCGGGCGGAGTTGATTCTAGTCTAGTAGCAGCCATATCAGTTGATGCCCTTGGTGCTGAAAACGTCACAGGGGTTTCTATGCCCTCCCGCTACTCATCACCTGACAGCAAATCAGATGCTGAAGCTTTGGCAAGAAATCTAGGTATAGAGTTTAAGGTAATTCCCATTGAGAAAGCATTTGCTGCGTACCTGGAAACGCTGGCCGAGTCATTTAAAGATACCGATCCTAATGTGACTGAGGAAAACATTCAGGCAAGGATCAGGGGCAATCTGCTTTTTGCTTTATCCAACAAATTTGACTGGTTGGTGCTCGCTTGCAGTAATAAAAGCGAAACGGCTACGGGATATACTACCCTTTATGGAGATATGGCTGGAGGCTTTATTCCCTTGAAGGATGTCCCTAAGACACTGGTCCTCCAATTAGCCAGATATAAGAATCGCCAGGCTGGAAATGAGGTGATACCATCCAGTGTCCTAAACAAAGCGCCGTCAGCTGAACTTAGACCTAACCAAAAGGACACTGATACGCTACCGCCATACGAAATATTGGATCCTATTTTAAAGGCTTATGTGGAAGATGACGTGACAGTTGACCAGATTGTAGCTATGGGGTTTGACAGCGATACGGTTACAAGAATTGTTCGCTTAGTAGATAGGAATGAATACAAGCGTCGACAGGCTGCTCCCGGTATCAAAATAACCCCCAGAGATTTTGGTCGGGATAGGAGATTACCAATCACTAACCAGTTCAGGGGGGAGTGACATGAGAAAAATCGCCTGTAATTTATCAGATGACTACATTTTGAATGCCCTCTTTTTCGAAATATTCGTTCCTTTAGTATATATTCATACTTCCCATATTCCGTTTTAACC
>JBFEMR010000008.1:0-17805 GCA_041551495.1 Dehalococcoidia bacterium | reverse complement strand
TTATTGATAAAGATGCAGGTTAATTTATTACCAATAGCACGGTCAACAATAGTAGCCGTCACTGCCGAATCCACACCGCCAGAAAGCGCACAGACGACTCTTCCACCCCCCACTTGCTCCCTAATTTTATCTATGCTCTCAGCTATGAAATTAGCCGGCGTCCAGTTGCCCTGACAGCCGCATATGTTAAGTACAAAATTCTGGAATATTGTTTTGCCCTGAGGTGTGTGAACTACCTCAGGATGAAACTGCAGTCCATAAATGCCGCTATCGTTACCTATAACAGCGAACGGTGAATTTTCAGTATAGGCTAAAGCCCTGAAGCCGGGTGGCATTTCTATTAACTGGTCGCCGTGGCTCATCCATACCGGTAGAGATGATGGAAGACCGGTAAAAAGAGGACAATCTTCATCACTTACGTATAGGATTGTGTGGCCGTACTCCCGTTTTGTCCCCTGAGTTACCCGACCACCTAAGTTATAGGCGATAGCAAAAGTCCCATAGCAAATGCCCATTACAGGTAAACGCTTTTCGTAAATATATGGCAAAGGCATGGGAGCACCGGAATCATAAACACCGGCCGGGCCTCCCGAAAGTATGAATCCCCGTGGATTAAGGGAAGCTATTTTCTCCCAGGGCGTGTCGTAGGGCACCAGTTCACAGTAGACATGGCATTCCCGAACCCGCCTGGCAATGAGCATGCTATATTGAGAACCAAAATCGAGCACTACTATGGTTTCACGCTCGCTCGGGGGTAGCTTAGGTTCAACCACGGGCTGTTCGCCCCGTGCCTCCTTGGCTAGTTCCAGATAAGTGGAGACTTCGATATCATCGCTGGCAGTAACTCTATGGCTTTCTGACTTCTTTTTCATTGAAGATACGCGGCGGTGAATGCATTTAGCTTATCATTGTCGTGGACTATTATCAACTATGGATACCCCGATTCTTTTCCCCAACCAGCGAGACTTCTCACTCACGGTTTAGGCTTTCCCAGGCTCTAAAATGAATCAATCATGAATTCCCGCCTCGAACTCCATCATGCTATACTGAAATAAGAAAAATTGGACGTTTTACGGCGAGAAATCGATAAGGGCGTTAATATACTGCAAAAAGGTGGGGTAATTGCTTTCCCCACGGATACAGTCTACGGTCTGGGAGCTGATGTCTTCAATGCGGTTGCGCTAGAAAGGATTTACGAGATAAAAAATCGACCCAAGCATCTACAACTTCCCTTACTTATCGCTGATATAGAGCAACTAACGGTTTTGGCTGATCCAATACCCAAAATTGCTAAATTGTTGGCAAGGCATTTTTGGCCCGGCGGGTTAACGCTGGTTCTACCCAAAGCAGTCTCGGTTCCTGCCCATGTAGCTCCAGGTCCTACCATAGCAGTACGCATCCCCGATCACCCTGTTTGTATGGCTCTCATAAAACGCCTCGGGAATCCCATAATCGGAACCAGCGCTAATATCAGCAACCAACCGGCTGCCTTAACTGCACAGGAGGTTAGACAACAGTTGGGAGAAAAAATCGACTTTATTATCAATGGAGGCAAATGTCCCGGCGGCAAGGAATCCACTGTAGTAGATATTACCGATGAGTCGCTGAAAATTTTGCGCCAGGGTATTATACCCTCAGGCGAGATTGATAAAATTTATAAGGAATACTTGGAGGTAGATTGTGAAGCGCATTGCTATAGGCGGTGACCACCGCGGTTTTACTTTAAAGGAGTTAATTCTGCCCTTTCTGCAGAAAACGGGTTATAGCCTTCAAGACTTTGGTTGCTATAGCACCGGATCTGTCGATTATCCTGATATCGCACAGAAAGTCGGAGAGGCAGTAGCATCGGGAAATTCCGACCAAGGCATTCTAATATGCAGCACTGGCATAGGCATGAGCATAGCTGCTAACAAAATAAAAGGTATAAGGGCGGCTTTGTGCTGTGACGTATTTTCAGCACAACGAGCCCGGCAACACAATGATGCTAATGTTCTATGCCTTAGGGGAGAGGATATAGATTCTGAGCTGGCTTTGGAAATAGTCAAAACTTTCTTGGACACGGATTTTGAAGGCGGCAGGCACTTACGAAGGGTGAATAAAATAAGGGCTCTAGAAAGAGATTCTCAAGAACAATAGCTCTAATTCTTAACTCGGATAACCTTCTGCTTAGTTATCTCAATAACTTACACTGTATATCGACTTCTCAAGTCCTTGGATAGCTTAGCTGTGAATTCCAGAGCCTGACCTGCTGCTTCAGGCGATAAGCTTTCTAGGCCACAAGAAGGAGTTATCAGCCCTTGAGCTATGAGTTGCCTGAATTTAACGCCATCCCTGGTGAACGGAGACATGGCTTCCTCCAGACGGTCACGCAGACTGGATAAGGATTCCTTAGCCAAAGCTTCATCTTCATTCGGAACTATCCCCCAGGCAATATTACCACCTTGTTCGAGAAAGGATTTCACCTTACTCGAGTGAGTACTTAGTGAAGACGCGTAGTTATAAGCATCAAAGCTAAGAATATCGATTGTTGTGTCCAGAAGCACCGACCAGTTAGTATTTCCGCAACAATGTAGTCCCTTGATTCCTTTAACTCCTTTGATGACTTCTTCTAGCAGCACAGGCACTTTTTCTTCAGGAATAGGAGTAAACACCGAACCCAAAGAAACCAGATAGGGCTCGTCAACAAAGATAATCGTATTTGGCGTTATTCCCCTCAAAATATTTTCTTGCCACGAGGCTTTCAGCCTCAGGAACTTGGCCGCGGTTTCCGATAAAGTGTCGTCATATAGGATACCCAGACCATCCTTATTGGTAACCCTCAACCCCCACGTTATAGGACCTGTTACTTGCCCCTTAACCATTTCACTCCCTTTTGCTATAGAGCGGAAAGTATGAAATCCGGCGGCATATTCGGGTGAAATGCCATACTCACGGGAAGCATCCTGTTCACAATCGTTATGGATGCGTTCCAGCGCGCTCTCAAAATCCACTGATGGATCGATATAAATTTTATTTCCTTCTATAACCACACCGGGAAATCCCTCGCTAAATTGTATAATCATGTCTTCTTTCTGAGAGCGTTGCGGTAATTGTGGCCAGACTGGAATCTCAGGAAGACATTTCATAATAATGGAGCACGCCTCGCCAGAATCCGTGTAAGGCATGCTGCCGATAGCAGTGGGTAAACATCCAAATTCAAGCCTGACTGACATCTTTCTCCTCCCCTAAATACTTATCGACTAGCAGCCCCAATTCCTTTCTCTTTTCTTTCGATATATATTTCCTTCCAGTGACTAGGGCATATTTAAGGGCGTCTGCACAATCACAGTCTCGTTTCTGTGGTATGGAAGGTAGCAGCAACTTCAAGATTTCCCTGATATTATCAACACCCTTTCGCAGGTTTGTTAAAATCATATCCGTGGTCACCGATTCGTAAGTCGGATGCCAGCAATCATAATCGGTGACAAGAGTAAGTGCGACATAACATATTTCAGCTTCTCTAGCTAATTTGGCTTCAGGCAAAGCTGTCATCCCAATAACATCAGCCTCCCAAGAACGGTAAAGCTGTGACTCAGCTTTGGTAGACAGTTGTGGGCCTTCCATAACTAGACAAGTACCACCTTTATGTACCTTAGCTGCAACCTTACTCGCTGCCTCAAACGAGATTTGGCTCAGAACAGGACAAAAGGGCTCTGCGAAGGAGATATGCCCCACTATCCCACCTGTAAAGAAGGTACTAGCTCTTCCTTTGGTGCAGTCTATTAGCTGGTCAGGAATAACTACATCCAGAGGTTCTATCTCCTCCTTAAGACTGCCCACAGCGTTTACAGAGATAATCCTTTCTACCCCTAGAGATTTCAGGGCATATATATTGGCTTTTGACGGTAGTTCACTGGGGCTTATTCGATGTCCCACGCCATGTCTGGGAAGAAAAGCGATCCTTACGTCTCCAAGATTACCCAATACAATAGCGTCGCTGGGATCGCCAAAAGGTGTGCCTATCTTCACTTTCTCTATTTCAGTTATCCCCCCCATTTCGTAAAGTCCACTTCCGCCAATTACACCAACTTTTGTTTCAAACATTTGATACCCTCTTAAAAAATAGAATCCCATTCCCTTCTATTGCTCTGCCTACCGCTCCTTCTTCCTCAAGATATTTCAGGTGAGCCAGAGCTTCTCCAAAAGCAAATAACTTCTGAGCTGGAGGAAACAAATCCCAAGACTTGTAACCTATATCCCAGGTCATTTGTGATGCGATTTGGAAAGCGTTTTGCCTACCTTGCGCCAGAATAGAGATGATTTCGTCAAGCCGTGCCCGGTGGTGCTGCTTTAGTTCTTGAATCCTCTCTTTGTGATTCCTGAACGTACTCCTGTGCCCAGGTAGTGTAAGTCTAACATCCAAATCATAAACCTTGTCCAAGCTTATCAGATACTCTTTTAATGGATTGCGCTCTTCCGATGAGAGGGTTATATTCGGCGTTATATCGAAAAGAATATGGTCACCACATATAAATACCTTCTTGTCGGGCTCGTAGAGGCAAATATGCCCCGGGGTATGCCCCGGAGTTTCAATACATTCAAATAAGTAATCTCCGACGCTGACCGTATCGCTATTCTTCAAGATATGTAAATTCAAGGAATTACTCGGGTTATACTTACGACCAGGGTGATTTCCAACAGCCCTTTCCAGTTCCTCCCTCGGAAAACCGCATCTACCGGCGAAATCAATCATTTCATCCCAATGCTCAGGCGTGATATACCTGATAATTTCTGCATCTACCCGGCCAAAGTATATTCTAGCTCCTTCTACGGCGATAGCCGATACCAAACCCGAGTGATCAGCATGCATGTGTGTGATGAATAAATCAGCCTGCCGCAAATCCACACCGCATTCTTTTAAGCCGGAAACTAGTGCTGCCATGCAATCTTCTCGATTCCAGCCGGTATCAATAATCAAAGACCGTTCTGTCCCTTTTACGACATAGGAATTGGTGGCTTTCAGAGGACTCCCAGGGAGAGGAACTTCAATTTTGTAGAGACTTGGCAGTATTTCTTCCATGAATGCGCTAAAAAATCCTTATCATACTATTAACATGTGCTCAAAGCAATACAAAGCCGGTACTTTTAGGCAAACGAAAACCTAGCACATTCTCTTGGAATTGTCCACCTATATACTCGCTAGCACCGCATGTATTAGAGACACGCATACTCCATCAAGGATTGACTGTGCGCTTCACAATCCAGGGCAGCAGCCAGCTGCCGGATACTTCTATCTTGAGAAATGTCTTTTGAGAGTCTGTGACGAGAGCTGCCACGGCGGGGTTATCCACTAGTCACGGCTGATTGCTTGTGTATGGAGCGGTGTACCGGAATTAAGAGTTTGACAAAGACCGAGGAAATAGATAGTATTTTGGTGCTGTAAATGGGTTCTCAGTCTACTAAACTGATCGGTGGAAGCGTCTTTTGGGAGGATATCTGACAGGGCAACTCGCCAGTATTCGAACCAACTATCCAATGAACGCAAGTTCTATATTCTTCTCTCACAACGAATTATTGCCTGTAGCACACCGAAGATTGGGCTGCAAATCAACGTCAAATATAATTAAAAACTAAAAGAGAAACGAGGTAGGTAGCACATGAACAAAGTTAGAACATCGAGCCTAAGAGACATCTTCCCCTGGCAACCTGACGAGATTTCGGCAGCTAGGCCAGCTCATCTGATGAATTTCATCGACGGGAAATGGTTAGAAGCCAAGAACTACAGAGAGGTCGTGGATCCGATGTCCGGCGAACCGTTTATCCAGATGCCGGACACCAACACAAGAGAATTGGCGCTTTTCATCAAATCGCTGGCAAAATGCCCCAAATATGGTCTGCATAACCCGATCATGAATGTCGAAAGATACCTAATGTACGGGAAAATTAGCAGAAGGCTCGCCGATTTTCTCAGAAGTGGCGAAGGAGAGAATTACTTCACGAGGCTTATACAAAGAGTTATGCCCAAAGATACTGAACAATGCCGTAGCGAAGTTAATGTGACAGCCACATTCCTGGAGAATTTCTCAGGCGATCAAGTGAGGTTCCTTGCCAAGGGACAGACTACTCCGGGCAATCATGTTGGAGAGGAGGCCATCGACTATCGCTGGCCCTATGGTCCAGTTGCCGTAATCACTCCCTTCAATTTCCCATTGGAGATAATGGCCTTACAAACGATGGGTGCTCTATATATGGGAAACAAAGTAGTTCTCAAGCAAGCGACAGCTACTTCCATTGTTGCTGAAGCTTTTGTGAGGCTGCTTCTGCATTGTGGAATGCCGGAGAAAGACATGCTCCTGATTCATTGCAGCGGGCAGGTAATGGAGAAACTAGTTACCGACCCCGTCGTTCAATTAACGCAATTCACTGGCAGCAGTTTGGTTGCAGAGCGACTATTGGAGCTGACAAAAGGAAGGTGCCGCATTGAGGATGCTGGCTTCGATTGGAAGATAGTAGGGCCAAATGTAGTTCCGTCTATGATCGATCACGTGGCAGCGCAGTGTGATAGGGACGCTTACGCAGCTAGTGGGCAGAAGTGTTCAGCCCAGAGTCTACTGGCTGTCCATGAGAATTGGGTGAAGCTTGGACTCTTGATGAGGATAGAAAAACTTGCCACCAAACGCAACTTTAGAGACCTTACTATTGGTCCGGTGCTGACCTGGACAAACGAGTTAATTGAGGAACACATCGACAAGCTATTGGGCATCAAAGGCACGAAGATACTGTTTGGTGGCAAACGCTTAAAACGACATTCGATACCATCATGCTATGGCAGTTTTGAACCCACTGCCGTACTTGTACCATTGAACAGTATTATGCAGAATATTGATTTGGTTACAACCGAGGTTTTTGGACCTTTTCAAATCGTAACGACATGGGAATCCGAAGATGACCTCAAGCTTCTGCTGAACATATGCAACTCTATAAAGCACCATCTTACTGCCGGAGTCGTCGATAACGACCCGGACTTCCTTAACAATGTACTGGGACAGACTGTTAACGGTACAACATATGCCGGTATCAGAGCCCGAACCACTGGAGCGCCTCAATGGCACTTCTTCGGTCCCTGCGGCCATCCAGCCGCTGCCGGAATCGGAACAATAGAAGCCATTAGAAATACATGGTCGTTGAACAGGACGATCATAACAGATACTACCGCACTATCCGGTAAGTAGTAGCCGTGTTGAACATTAAAGAGAACTACTATGTCCGTCGCCTTGGTCTCTGCTGGGTATGTAGTAGAATGATTTAAGCAAAGCCATGAAGCATGGCTGGGTTTTTCCTGTTAAGATTGGTCAGCACAGCAGGGTGAGTGATGCAAAGTTATGACTCATCAAACGACTTGATTAGCATACTCAAGAAAGACTTTGACGATCCGTCAACTATCACCATGTATTTAGTGAATTTCTGATTGGCAGTCTAAGCCACCTCCAAAAATTGCAACTCTGTATCGGTAATTACTTTGGTGGTACCTGCTTCCATTATCAACCAACACTTGGGACATGAACCTATATAATCATCAAATATTACTCGTCAATCCAAAAAGGGGAAAATTCATTTTTTCGCGCTGGGCTATTGCATTTTACTACATCTAGTGGTAAAATACTTATATACCACAATGCCTAGGGGGAATATGTGGACTGTCCTTACTGCGGTGGGCAAGAATCAAAAGTAATAGACTCTCGAAGTTTGGATGAGGGGGTGAGACGCCGAAGGCAATGCATCTCGTGCAGTACTCGTTTCACTACTTACGAACGTATACAGCCACACGATATCTTTGTTATCAAGAAGGATGGACGGCGTGAAGAATTCAGCCGGGATAAGCTCCTTTCGGGTATTCGCAAAGCTTGTGAGAAACGGCCCCTCCCTACAGGCGCCATTGAAAAATTTATAGATGCCGTTGAGGCTGAGCTTTATCAGGTTGGTAAAAGAGAGGTCTCCAGTTCCTATATTGGTGATTTGGTTATGGAAGGACTAAGAGAATTGGACCATATTGCCTACATCCGCTTTGCCAGTGTTTATCGGGAATTTGCTGATATCGGCGATTTGAAACTAGAAGTGGATAGTCTGGCGATACGAAAAGAACCAACACCAGAAAATCAATTACCGCTGCTTTCTTCTGAAACAGTTAATTCTGTGGCTGGCCGCAAAGGAAGATAGATATGCCCGAAACTCATCGCAAGCAGAATAAAAAAGTTGTTGGTCGAGATAGAGTAGCTCGAGCTGTTTTCGCTGCTGCCGAATCAATGGGTATAAGTGATAGGAAATTGTTGGAGAAATTTACCGAGCAGGTAAGCCAGCGATTAGAGGTGGCTCAACCTTTGCCGGGCATGGAGGAACTTGTTGCCCAACAAACCCAACAGTCTGTCTCCTCATCTCAAATTCAGGCAATGGTCAAAGAAATTCTAACTGCAGATGAATTTTCTCCCCAGGCCAAAAGCCAAGTCATTTCTGGAATCAAACTTAGCGATAATGCTTTAAGGGTCCTGGAAAGAAGATATTTGACCAAGGATGGGGAAGGAAGAGTTTTTGAGACGCCTCAAGAATTATTTCACCGTGTCGCTAAGCATATTGCATCGGCCGAACTGCATTATGATGCTAAATCAGATACCTCATTTTGGGAAGAGGCATTTTACCAGTTAATGACAAACCTGGATTTTTTGCCAAACTCGCCTACTCTAATGAATGCCGGACATGAACTAGGGCAATTGTCAGCTTGTTTTGTTTTACCTATTGAAGATTCCATGGAGTCTATTTTTGATGCGGTTAAATATACTGCTTTGATTCATAAAAGTGGCGGAGGTACTGGCTTTTCCTTTTCCCGACTTAGACCGACAAGTGATAGAGTAGGCTCCACAGGTGGTATTGCTAGTGGCCCCGTCTCTTTCATGCGAGCTTTTGATGTTACCACCGACGTTATAAAACAGGGTGGGATGCGCCGTGGAGCAAATATGGCAATACTCAATATTGAGCATCCCGATATATTGAAATTCATCACAGCTAAGGAAGATTCGGAGGCCCTAACTAATTTTAACCTTTCTGTAGCTGTGACCGATAAGTTTATGAAAGCGGTGGAAACAGGCACCGATTACAATTTAGTGAACCCCCGGACTGGTGAGGTGGCTGATAATCTTAATGCCAAAGAGGTATTTGACAAAATAGTTGACATGGCTTGGCGCACCGGCGACCCGGGAATTGTATTTATTGACGAGATAAACAGGCATAATCCTACACCTAAATTGGGCAAAATAGAAAGCACCAACCCCTGTGGGGAACAACCTCTACTTCCCTTTGAATCCTGTAATTTGGGTTCTATTAACTTATCCAAGATGGTGGCGGATAAAGATGGCCAGCCATACGTTGACTATGACAAGCTATCTCAAACAGTCAAGCTGACAGTCCGCTTCCTTGACGATGTTATCGAAGTAAACCAATTTCCCCTGCCTGAGATTACGGAGATGACCAAAAATACCAGGAAAATAGGCCTGGGAGTGATGGGTTTTGCAGACATGCTCATCAAACTTGGTATCCCGTATAATAGTGAACAGGGGTTAGTTATGGCTGAGGAAATTGCACATTTCATATCTGAAGAGGCAGATAGAGCATCGATAGAGCTAGCCGAAGAAAGAGGAGTTTTTCCTGCTTTCCAGGAAAGTATTTATGACATACCCGATGGTCCTCGTTTTCGAAACGCCTCACGGACTACCATTGCTCCTACTGGCAGCTTGAGTATAATCGCAAATTGTTCCAGTGGAATCGAACCGTTATTCGCCTTAAGTTATGTGCGCCATATCCTGGAGGGCGAAGAATTCATAGAAGTGAACCCTTATTTTGAGGAGGCAGCTAAAAAAGGAGGCTTTTATTCTCCGGAGCTAATGAAGCAGTTAGCTGAAGGAAAGAGATTAAAAGACATAGAGGAAGTTCCTGTAGACATAAAGAGACTATTTGTGACTGCACATGACATATCTCCTGAATGGCACGTCAAGATGCAGGCAGCATTTCAAAAATTTACCGATAGCGCTGTATCCAAGACAGTCAATTTTCCTCACGAGGCGACACCCGATGATGTAGCTGAAGTATATATACTGGCTCATCAAGAAAACCTGAAGGGGATAACTATTTACCGTGACAGGAGTCGAGATAGCCAGGTTCTCACTATTGGCGAAGTAGCAAAAAAGGCTGAAGGCAAACTGGCCCCTCGTAAAAGGCCTAAGGTCACCACTGGTGTAACTGAAAGGGTAAACACCGGATGCGGTTATATCTATGTAACAGTGAATTTTGATAGTCGGGGAATATCTGAAGTTTTTTCCACTTTAGGAAAAGCTGGAGGTTGTGCCGCAGCACAGCTTGAAGCTATTAGCCGATTAACATCCCTGGCACTGAGGTCCGGAATAGACATAGATTCTATCGTAAAGCAACTGCGCGGCATTAGATGCCCGTCTATTGCTTGGGAGCATGGACATGCTGTTTTATCCTGTTCTGATGCTATTGCTAGTGTACTGGAGAAGTACATCAGGGAAAAGGCAGAAACTGATGAAAAAGCTAATAATCCAAATAAAGCCTCCCAAAATCCTGAGATGGTCAAAAGTTGGGCCGGCCAATGCCCAGATTGTAGTGGTCCTCTAATTTACCAGGAAGGCTGCAACATTTGCCTCGCCTGTGGCTTTACTAAATGCGGATAGGGAACGAGAAAAGTGGGTAGGGCGAGAGGTAGTTATTATTCAGCTCTTAAGCGGATAACTAAAGTCGCCAATTCGACTTTTGGCTTACGAAAAACTTGTAATTCTATAGCCAAAAGCACTGCCAAGGCACTGCAGGCAAATGGTTGCCGCATTTTATCCCTCAATTCTCAGAAGGAATATTTAATCACCGTAGGTACGTATGGTTTGAGTGATCTTTATCTGAAAAAGGGTCCCCTCAATGCCCGTAAAAGCCTTCCGGATATTCTGGAGGGGAAGATGGTGTTTATTGCAGATGCTACGAAAGATAAAAGAGTTCAATACCCGGAAATAGCACTAGCACAAGGAATATCTTCTATAATCGGGGTGCCTGTACTTGGGAAAGGAGAAGCTATCGGGGAAATTAGAATTTACACCCATGAGCCCCGTCAATTCTCTGAAGCGGATAAAAGCTTTCTCCACAGTGTTGCTGATATGTGCTCCGTTGTCTTTGAGAGAGTGGAGCTTCACCAGTTGCTGGAGCGAGACCACAAAACAAGGGGAAGACGAAAGAAACCGTCCCAGGTCCCTTCTCTACCTGCAACGTTAGAGTCATCTATCTTCGCTCATCCCAGCGAAGAGGATTTTGCCAAACTTTTGGACTTTTACTGTATTGAATGGCTATATGAGCCTCGTTCCTTTCCTCTTAGATGGGAAGGCAGCAAGATAGCAGAGATGTTTACTCCTGATTTTTATTTACCCGAGCTAGACCTGTATGTTGAACTCACCACATTAAAACAAAATCTGCTTACCGAAAAGAATCGCAAGCTACGCCGGCTCAGAGAACTTTACCCCGAAATCAATATTAGGCTTCTAAACAAAAATGACTTTCTCAAACTACTGGCCAAATACGGTTATGGGCCTCTAGGTGAGGCTAAAGTGGAGGGGATCGACCGAGTCCTATATAGCAATGCAAAAATTCAAAGAAGGATAAGAACTCTGGCCAGACATATTTCACGGGACTACACTGGTCAACGATTGGTGTTAATAGGCATCTTGAAGGGCGTTGTCTGTTTTATGGCTGACCTTATGCAGCACCTTTCCCTTCCGGTTACTCTGGACTTTATGGCTATCTCATACTATGGTGGTGACGGTCAGGTAGTAAAGATAACCAGAGACCTCGATAGCAGTATAACAGGGCAGCACGTATTGATGGTTGAAGACATCGTAGATACGGGTATGACACTGAACTATATTCTCAGCCATCTCGCTGCTCACAATCCCGCTAGCCTTCGCGTTTGTACCCTGCTGGATAAGAGAGCACGTCGACTAGTAAACGTTCCTCTTGATTATGTAGGTTTTGAAGTCCCTGACGAGTTCGTAGTGGGTTACGGATTAGATTACAAGGGTGAATATCGTAATTTGCCCTTCATTGGTATCCTCCACCCCGAGATAATCAAAGGCGTAGGGCCAACTACGGCTTAGCTCTCTTATATCATGTCGATGTTTATTCTATAATAATAAAAAAAATTTGGGCACAAAAAACGCCCCAAGTAACCTCACATACCTCAGCTCTCCACCCACCTTCCTTTCTGCATCCACCTACCTTGCACCAGGCCTTCTAGCTCCTGGCACTTTTCAGCTTCCGCTTACTTAGTGGTCGGCTCCACACTCGCCAGGGTTCTGTTCAATTGCTTGGGGCTATATTATAGTAGCACGGCTCTAAAATTTTGTCAAGAGGTTGAGATAAGTTCTTAAAAGCACATATCACAATCATAATCATTAAATAGAAGTCAAAATTCCTATTGGACAAAGATATTCTACGAACTTTGTTGGTCATACACGGGTAATCTCTGCTGAAAAATATTTATAACGGCTTTACAAGCTCTCGCCTGAATACGTTACCAAAGCCATTTCAGTTATACAGGGATTCGTTTACTCTATGTGAGCGCCCCACTTAACTCTAAATCTCTCCTTAACCTCTGGATTAACCAAGCCGCGAGGCCATTCTCCTTTCAATACTCTGACTACCTCTTCCCAGGGTTGCATAAACAATTCTTCACGGGATTCCTCGGAATAGTAAGCAAAATGACCAGTAATCAGAACATTATCAAGTTTGAGTAAGGGATCATCGGGGCTAGGTGGCTCTGGATTTAGTACGTCTAATCCTGCACCGGCAATCAGTCCCTGTGATAGAGCAGTATAAAGAGCTTTTTCATCTACCAGTTCTCCCCGGGCTGTATTTATCAAATAAGCGGTGGTCTTCATCTTCTTAAATTGCTCAATTCCTATCATGTACTTGGTTTCTGAAGTGAGAGCGGTATGCAAAGAAACAAAGTCGGACTCTTCAAGCAATTGGTCGAGTCCTACCGATTCCACTTCTAATTTTTTAAACAGGCTATCAGAAACATGAGGAGAGTAAACAATTATTCTGAGGCCAAAAGCCTTGGCTTTGGGGACAAGAGTACGAGCAATATTACCAAAGCCGATAAGCCCCAAGGTTTGCCCCGATAGTCGCCGTAATGGCTTCAAGGCACTCAAGTAATCTACCTGGGTACTCCATTTCCCGTTCTTAATATCGGGAAGTAGTTTATAAAATTTCCTGGCACAGGCCAGAACAAGTGTCATAGTGTGGTCTGATACCTCGTCCAGGCAGTAATATGGAACATTGGCGACACAGATACCCTTTCTAGTAGCTGCTGCTATATCTATATTGTCATAACCTATACCAGTAATGGCAATTAGTCGGCATTTATTTAGATTCTCGATTACTTTGAGACTAAAGATATACCCGGGTGTTATTCTTATCCCCAGTGCTATGACGGCGTTAGCTTCGGAACAGGCGGAGATAAGTTCCTCTTCAGTAGCACAAAAAGTCTTTTCCACTTCTGCTCCCAACCTGGTTAAGAGTTCATCGTAGGTGGGAACTATCCCAGGCGCATAAAACGTAACAACTACTTTGAAACCCAAATTAGTACCCCTCTTTTTACTTTTGTTGAAGCAATCTCGATGACCCTAAACACTATGATTATAGCATTGTCACATAAGCATATTTGGTGTGAAACCTCTAGCCTATTTACATATAAATAATAAGTTTGATGAGCACCCGCGAGTAGGAGAGTGTTACTGCGGATGAGTGATGCACATCCTTCACATGTACTACGTACTTGTACTCATCAACATCATAATATAGTATATGTTCAGGTCGATTTAACTAGAGATAGAGACAAAAGTGGGTATACTAGCATTGATATTAGGAGGTTGAGATGTCTGATGTGATAGCTAAGGTAATATCCCAGAAGGGAACTTGCGAAGCTCAACACAAGGTTGGTGATGAATTTGTTATTGGACAACATACTCCGCCTAACCTCTGTTCATGGGCTTTCTATTCCCTTTTTCCTTTTGCCCAGGTTCTGCAATTCGGCGGTGCGTTCCCTTGGGAACAAGACTCTAACAAGACTACGGTTGCCTGCCCAGACCCGGAAAACCCCGTGGTGTTTGAACTAAGGCGTACTTCGTCTTAACAACCTAATCTCGATCCTAGGTAGCGCAAAGTAAATGAACCGTGTGGGATTGAGTGAAAGATATTTTGGATTCAGGCGTCAGTATTGATAATGTATCTTCAAGGATAATTTCACTGTCGGAGTCGTCTCTTTAAAACCCTGGCTTTGTGCTCATGACGCTCAGCTGACGCATTACAGCCAACGGCAAAGCAAACAAGTGCTACTCCAAAAAATCCAATAGCAGTTGACGAGGCACAAAGGATACAACCAGCCACAATTCCCACTGTGGCAAGAACCGTTGCCGTAATGATATACATATTTGCCCTGTGTTTCGCTTTGTCAACTTTTTCTTGGATCTGCAACTGTTGCCACTCTGTATCTTCCTCAAATAAAATTTCTCCACATTTGGGACATTTCTTGGCATCTTCGTCTATTCTTGCTCCACAATATGGACAGAATGGCATAGCCACACCTCCCAGTTACTTTTCGGTAAATACTATTATACGATAACGCTAACCCAAAATCACTATTTAATACCGATGCGTGCGCAGAAAATTATTAAAAAAATCTTAGAGCTACCAACCGTCAGTTAGTGGCAGTTTCCTAATAATACCCAGCTCTTAATCCAGAGCATCATTTCGGTCTGCCGTATTTTAGCTTGGCAGACAGGAGCGTAGCTACAAGACCTGCCCCCACCGCGTTCCAAAAAATGATAGGGAATAATTGATATAATATACCATAGCCTAGCCAGCAAAACATACCGACAAGGAGTAGAATGGTGAATGGCAGGCTTATCTCTACAGCACTCTTGAGCCTGAATACCCTAACCACCTGTGGCACCAAAGCCACCGTCACGAGTATTCCTGCAACAAATCCAAGAATTTCCTGCGAAGACAATTTTAATTCAGTCCTCTTACTTTAGCTCTTTAACCAGGGCATCATATCCCTGAGTTTTTTACCTACAACTTCAATCGGGTGCTCTGTTTCCATACGCCTCATAGCATTAAAGCTGGAGCGACCAGCCTGGTTTTCCAAAATCCATTCAGTAGCAAAGCTGCCATTCTGAATCTCAGCCAGGATTTGCTGCATTTCTTCCCTGACCAAATCATCAACGATCCGTGGTCCCCTCGTGTAATCTCCATACTCTGCTGTATCACTTACCGAATAACGCATATAACTCAGCCCACCCTGATGAATCAGGTCAACAATGAGCTTTAACTCGTGGCAAACCTCGAAATAGGCGATCTCAGGTTGATAGCCGGCTTCTATCAATGTTTCAAAGCCAGCCTTTATTAGCGAGGAGACTCCACCACAAAGCACTGTTTGCTCGCCAAACAGGTCTGTCTCGGTCTCTTCAGCGAAAGTCGTTTCCAAAACCCCGGCTCTAGTACAACCAATACCCTTGGCATAGGCCAGCGCCATCTCCTTTGCCTTCTTAGAATTATCCTGATGGATGGCCACCAAGGCTGGAGGGCCCGAACCTTCGGTATAAAGCCTTCTGAGCATATGTCCGGGACATTTGGGCGCTATCATGCTAACGTCGACCTCAACTGGAGGCACGATTTGAGAAAAGTGGATACTAAAACCATGAGCGAATATGAGCGTCTTGCCCCGGGCCATCTCTTTCTCGATTGATTCTCTGTAGATTCTGGGCTGTACAGTGTCTGGAGCTAGCATAACAATTATGTCTGCCTTCTTGGCTACGTCAGCAGCGGTAGCCACTTCGAAACCGGCCTTATTTGCTGCTTGCCAGACTTCAGTTCCCGGTACTTCGGCAACAATAACCTGACATCCGCTGTCCCTGAGATTCTGTGCATGAGCATGTCCCTGACTTCCAAATCCAATAATGCCAACTATCTTTCCTTTCAGTAAATCCAGGCTAGCATCTCTGTCGTAATAAATTTTTGCCATGATTCCTCCTATATTAACTCTCAGTTACTATTCTCAACTACGTGCAGGTATCTAAGAACTGCTTCCGCGTGTTAAAGCTATCCTGCCAGTTCGTGAAACTTCTTTAATGCCAAAATCACGAAGTAGTCCAAGCAGAGAATCTACCTTGTCTTCATCACCGGTCACCTCTACCGTCAGCGAACCTGGAGCAACATCAACTATGTTGGCCCGGAAAATATCGACGATTTGCATAATCTCGCTTCTTGTCGAGGTACTGGCCTTCACTTTGATTAAGGCTAATTCCCTGGTCACCATATTTTCTTCTGTTATATCCGAGACTTTTACTACGTTGATTAACTTCTCCAATTGCTTTCTCACCTGCTCTAACTGGGCTGAATCTCCGACAACAACAGTAGTCATGCGAGATAAGCCCGGATGTTCGCTACTACCAACAGCAAGACTTTGAATATTAAAGGCACGCCGTCGGAATAAACTAGCTATTCGGTTAAGCACTCCCGGTTTATCCTCTACCAAAGCTACTAAGGTATGTTTTGTATTTACCAATTTACCTCCCAATAGATAAACTCTAGATTCTAATCTTTAAAACCTCTTCTTTGGGTTATAGGAATTTTTAATCGAATCCTAGAACTGCCCTCCTAATACCTCCGGCCTTGATGGTTCGAAGAATCTGGCCAGACTTTCCCCTGGTGGCACTATTGGATAGATGTTCTCCTCAGGTTCGATAAGAAAGTCGATAAGAAAAGCTCCGGGGTAATCCATGGCCTTTTGTATAGCCGGGATGACTTCTTCTATGCTTTTCACCCTAATGCCAGGAATATCATAACCTTCGGCAATTTTGATAAAATCGGGATTCCAGAGCTTGGTATCAACATAACGCCGTCCATAAAATAATTCTTGCCACTGCCTTACCATGCCTAAATATCCATTGTTCATGATAGCTATTTTTACAGCAATGTTTTCTTGGGTTATTGTAGCCAATTCCTGGATAGTCATTTGAAAGCCACCGTCGCCGGCAATACACCATACTGTTTCCTCGGGGCAACCGATTTTAACTCCCATAGCAGCAGGTAGTTCAAATCCCATCGGGCCCAAACCACCACCGGAAATAATGCTGTTTGGTTTGGTATACATAAAATATCGTGCTGCCCACATTTGATTCTGACCCACTCCGGTAACCACCAAGGCATCACCTTGTGTGGCTTCGCATATCTGGTGAACAATGTATTGAGGCAATAGCTCATCACTCTGCCTGATTTCCAGCGATGGATACTCACACTTCCATTCTTCTATTTGAGAAAGCCAATCCACGTGTTCTCTTCTCTCAATCATCTCATTCAGGGCTGTAAGCACGCTTTTTATGTCCCCGACTACCGGAATCTCGGTGGGGATATTTTTCCCAATCTCTGCGGGATCGATGTCAATGTGTATAACACGGGCATTGGGAGCAAACTCTTCGGTATTTCCCGTAGCCCGGTCATCGAATCTCATACCAATGGAAATAATAAGGTCTGCATTTTGCACTGCCATATTGGCACACCCCGTACCGTGCATCCCCAACATACCCAGATCAAGTATATGGTTTCCAGGGAAAGAACTCAGTCCAAGAAGAGTATGCGCTACTGGTAATTGTGCTTTTTCAGCAAATTCCTTAAACTCATCGTAGGCTTGGGAAATAATTATGCCCCTGCCAGCGATGA